>JAYVDN010000272.1:0-14253 GCA_043749385.1 Polaromonas sp. | reverse complement strand
CTTATGGCTACCCGCGCGCGAATGAGCAGGGTGTCAAGATCAAAACCTTGCTCAGCACCTACGCTACTGCGGGCGGCAAAGACGCTACCTTGCTCTTGCACAGTCAGGTGAAAGGGCAGGCCTTGATCGAGCAACTGGGCCGCGCCGCGCAGCTGAAAAAAGCCCATGGCGTGCCGCACAACGTGATACCCGTGGCCTTGTGGCACACCGCCAGCATCGGCATCGACGTATGGCTCAGCGCCATTGCCATGGGCGCATCACAAATTGCCGTGCTGACCAGCGACGAGGAGGCGCCTGATTATCTGGTGGGCCTGGAGCAGCAAATGGAGGTAGCGCAAACCTTGCTGCGCGGTTTGGGCTACACCGGCACCCATGTGGCCTTGCTGAAGGCCCAGGACGCGGGCAGTTTGGATAACGCGCTGCAAGTGCTGGGGCAAACCCGCCAAAGCGTGCCCGCCAGCCCGGCGCGCTTTGCCATCGCCGCCGAGAAGCGCAGCACCTTGGACTTTGCGCTGGACCACCTGATTACCCACGCCCCGTTGGGCAAGGCCCTGCCGCAGGCGATTGAGTTACCCAAGGCTGGCGCGCCATTTGGTACGCTGGTGGTCAACAAAGACACCTGTACCCTGTGCCTCAGCTGCGTCAGCGCCTGCCCCGCCAGCGCGCTGCAAGACAATGCCGAAAAACCACAGCTGCGCTTGATTGAAAAGAACTGTGTGCAATGCGGCCTGTGCGTGACCACTTGCCCGGAGAATGCTATTACTTTGCAGCCACGCCTGTTGCTGACCAGCGCCCGAAAAGAGCCGCAGGTGCTCAACGAAGTGCCGCCCTACCAATGCATGCGCTGCAAAAAGCCGTTTGGCACGCTTAAAGCCATTGAAGCAATGCTGGGCAAGCTGACGGGCCACGCCATGTTCCAAGGCGAGGCCTTGAACCGGCTCAAAATGTGCGGTGACTGCCGCGTCATCGATATGTATTCCGACAAAAACGAAACCACCATTGACAAGCTATGAGCGAACTATCCGGCTCCACCCTCGACGAAGAAACCGCCCGCGCCGAGGTGTATGGCCTGCTGGCGGCGCTGTACTACGCGCCGCCCAGCGCCGAGCTGCTGGCCCAACTGCGCGTAGCCGTGACCGAAGCGCCAGCTAAAGGCGGCTTGCTGGAAGAGCCGTGGCGTGAGGTCGTGGCCGCCGCGCGCAATGCGGACGATGCTGCGATTCAAGCCGAGTACAACGCCCTGTTTGGCGGTGTAGGCAAACCCGAGGTGTATGTGTTCGGTTCGCACTACCTCAGCGGGTTTTTGAATGAAAAACCTTTGGCCCGATTGCGTACCGACTTGGCCAAACTGGGCTTGCAGCGGGACGACACCATGCCCGAGACAGAAGACCACTTTGCCTACCTGTGTGAGGTGATGCGTTACCTGATAGCCGGCGACGACGTTACGGTGGCAAATTTGACGCAACAAAAAAGTTTTTTTGGTGACCATGTGCAAGCCTGGACGCCGGCGATGTGTGACGCCGTAGCAGCCCACCCACGCGCCAAATTTTATGGTGCCCTGGCCGGGTTTACACGCGCATTTTTAAGCGTGGAAACACAAGGTTTTGACATGCTGGTCTAGCATGAAGGTCGTTTTGGATGTTACCAAAATGACCTTACTTTGAACTATAGTTTATACGCGTTTCCCACTATGAAATTTCGAAGCATGTGTCCCTGCTTTGATTGTGATAGCGGCCTACAATCTATATAGTGTCAGTAGTCTAAATTGTGCAGTTGTTTTGGAGATAAAAATGGAAAAAACGCAAGCTATGCCCTCACGCCGTGGGCTCTTGTTTGGTACTGTAGCTGTCGGTGCTGTTGCCGCTACCGTGGCCGCACTTCCTGCCATCAAAGCCACCGAGGCTAACGCCTCGGTGCCCAAACCAGCCCCTGAAAAAGGTGGTGGCTACAGCGTGTCAGACCACGTCAAGCACTACTACCGCACTACCCTGGTTTAACTCCCTTCCCATTCGGAGCCCCCTATGTTGCTAACTAAAAAATCTGGCACCCACACAGGTGCGAACCAGCGTGATGGAGCGCGTTCTCCATTTGTGCACAGCCTCTCACGCGGCCTGTCGCAAGCTATCCCCACGATGGACCGCCGCATGTTTTTGCGCCGCTCGGGCTTGGGAGTGGGCGTAGGTATAGCCGCTACCCAACTCACCTTGGTCAAAAAAGCCAAGGCCGCTGACGGCGCATCTATCCTTGGCGACGGAAAAATCGAAGTCAAGCGCACTGTGTGCACACATTGCTCCGTAGGCTGCGCGGTAGATGCCGTGGTGGAAAACGGCGTCTGGGTTCGCCAAGAGCCGGTGTTTGATTCCCCCATTAACCTGGGCGCGCATTGCGCCAAAGGTGCGGCGCTGCGCGAGCACGGCCACGGCGAGTTCCGCCTGCGCTACCCGATGAAGCTGGTCAACGGCAAGTACGAGCGCATCAGCTGGGACACCGCCTTGACCGAGATCAGCGCCAAGATGCTGGAGCTGAAAAAAGCCAGCGGCCCCGACAGCGTGTATTTTGTCGGCTCGTCCAAACACAACAACGAGCAAGCCTATTTGCTGCGCAAGTTCGTCAGCTTCTGGGGCAGCAACAACTGCGACCACCAGGCGCGTATTTGCCACTCCACCACCGTCGCAGGCGTAGCCAACACCTGGGGCTACGGTGCCATGACCAATAGCTACAACGACATGCAAAACAGCAAGGTTGCTTTGTACATTGGTTCTAACGCCGCTGAGGCGCACCCCGTGTCGCTCTTGCACATGCTGCATGCCAAAGAGACTGGCACCAAGATGATCGTGGTCGATCCACGCTTTACCCGCACGGCTGCCAAGGCTGACGAGTTTGTGCGCATCCGTTCTGGCTCCGACATCCCCTTCCTGTTCGGTTTGCTGCACCACATCTTTAAAAACGGCTGGGAAGACAAGCAGTACATCAATGACCGCGTGTTCGGCATGGACAAGATCAAGGAAGAAGTCTTGGCAAAATGGACACCCGATAAGGTGGAAGAAGCCTGCGGCGTGAACGAAGCGCAGATGATCAAAGTGGCCACGATGCTCAACGAGCACCGTCCCGGTACCATCGTCTGGTGCATGGGCCAAACCCAGCACACCACCGGTAACGCCATCGTGCGTGCATCGTGTATTTTGCAGTTGGCTTTGGGCAACATCGGCAAGAGCGGCGGCGGTGCCAACATCTTCCGTGGCCACGACAACGTGCAAGGCGCTACCGATGTAGGCCCGAACCCTGATTCACTGCCTGGCTACTACGGCCTGGTCGAAGGCTCCTGGCGGCATTTTGCCAAGGCCTGGAACGTGGACTACGAGTGGATCAAGAAGCAGTACGCATCCCCCGCTATGATGACCAAGCCCGGCATGACCGTGTCGCGCTGGATCGACGGCGTGATGGAGAAAAACGAGTTCATCGACCAGGACAGCAACCTGCGCGCCGTGTTCTTCTGGGGCCATGCGCCCAACTCGCAAACCCGTGGTTTGGAGATGAAGCGCGCGATGGACAAGCTGGACTTGCTGGTGGTGGTGGACCCGTATCCATCCGCTACCGCTGCCATGGCCGCCATGCCCGGCAAGGCTGAGGACTTGAACCCCAACCGCGCGGTGTACCTTCTGCCCGCAGCCACGCAGTTTGAAACCAGTGGCTCGGCCACCGCATCTAACCGTTCGCTCCAGTGGCGCGAGAAGGTGATCGACCCGCTGTGGGAGAGCCGCTCTGACCACATGATCATGCACCAGTTTGCCGAGAAGCTAGGCTTTGCCAATGAGCTCTCCAAAAACTACAAGATGCAAAAAATCAAAGGCCTGGACGAGCCGTTGCCGGACGACATTTTGCGCGAAATCAATCGCTCGGTCTGGACGATTGGCTATACCGGCCAAACCCCAGAGCGCCTGCAAGCGCATATGCGCAACATGGGTAACTTTGACGTGAAAACGCTCAAGTCCAAAGGTGGCAAAGACAAACAGACGGGCTACGACCTGACGGGCGATTATTTTGGCTTGCCGTGGCCTTGCTACGGCACAGCCGCCATCAAGCACCCCGGTTCGCCTAACCTGTACGACACCAGCAAACACGTCATGGACGGAGGCGGTAACTTCCGCGCCAACTTTGGCGTGGAAAAAGACGGTGCCAACTTGTTGGCCGAAGATGGCTCGCACTCCACAGGTGCCGACATCACTACCGGCTACCCTGAGTTTGACCATGTGCTGCTGAAAAAGCTCGGCTGGTGGGACGAACTTACCGATGCTGAGAAGGTCGCAGCCGAAGGTAAAAACTGGAAGAACGACAGCTCAGGCGGCATCATCCGCGTGTGCATGCAAAACCATGGCTGCCATCCGTTTGGCAACGCCAAGGCCCGCGCCGTGGTGTGGAACTTTCCCGACGCAGTGCCACAGCACCGCGAGCCACTGTATGGCAACCGCCCCGACTTGATGGCCAAGTACCCCACGCACGACGACAAGAAAGCCTTCTGGCGCTTGCCTACGCTGTATAAGTCGATCCAGCAGGAAAACATCGCCAAGAAAGTGCATGAGAAGTTCCCTCTCATCATGACCTCTGGCCGCTTGGTGGAATACGAAGGTGGCGGTGAAGAGACCCGCTCCAACCGTTGGCTGGCCGAGCTGCAGCAAGACATGTTCATTGAGTTGAACCCCAAAGCCGCTGCGGACCGTGGCGTGAAAAACGGCGACCGCGTGTGGGTGTCTACCCCCACCGGCGCACGTCTGAACGTGATGGCCCAAGTGACCGAGCGCGTCGGCGCAGACACGGTGTTTATGCCCTTCCACTTCTCTGGCCACTGGCAGGGTAAAGACATGCTGGCCAGTTACCCAGCAGGTGCCGCGCCCGTAGTGCGAGGCGAGGCGATTAACACCGCTACCACCTACGGCTACGACAGCGTAACAATGATGCAAGAGACCAAGACCACGGTCTGCAACGTAGAGAAAGCTTAAAACTTTGCGGGACAGACCCAGAATTGCGCAGCAATTTTGCTCTGTCCTCAACTGATTTGGAGAACAATATGGCAAGAATGAAATTTATCTGCGACGCAGAGCGCTGCATTGAGTGCAACGGCTGCGTCACCGCCTGCAAAAACGAGCACGAAGTGCCTTGGGGTGTGAACCGCCGCCGCGTGATTACGCTGAACGACGGTGTGCCCGGCGAGCGCTCGATCTCGGTAGCCTGCATGCATTGCTCAGACGCACCTTGCATGGCTGTGTGCCCTGTCAACTGCTTCTACCGCACCGACGAAGGCGTGGTGCTGCACGACAAAGACGTGTGCATTGGCTGCGGTTACTGCTCGTATGCCTGCCCGTTTGGCGCGCCACAGTTTCCAAGCGCTGGCACCTTCGGTGTGCGCGGCAAGATGGACAAATGCACCTTCTGCGCCGGTGGCCCAGAGGCTAACGGCTCGCAAGCTGAGTTTGAAAAGTATGGTCGCAACCGCCTGGCCGAAGGCAAGCTGCCCGCCTGCGCAGAAATGTGCTCGACGAAGGCATTGCTAGCCGGTGACGGCGACGTAGTGGCCGACATCTTTAGAAACCGTGTGCTCAAGCGCGGCAAGGGCGCAGAAGTTTGGGGCTGGGGCACCGCCTACGGCTCCAAGCAAGCTGGTCAACCGCCTGTACAAGGAGCCAAGTCATGATGTTGCGTACCTCACTTGCTCTGTGTGCCTTGGTGGCACTGGCCGCTTGCGGTGAAAAGCCGCAAAACTTGGGCAGCAGCGCCAAGCAAGATGCCGCTGCGCATTCTGGCACCGGCAAAGCATTTGTCGAAACCACCTGGAAGCAGGGCGACAAGACCAGCTGGGAGTCTGCCTTGCGTGCGCGCACGCAAAACGGTCAAAACGACTACGTCAAAACCAATTGATTGTGCAAGCAGGCGGCGTGCTGGGTCACGCCTCCCTTGCGAAAGGCCTTTTCATGTCTAAAACCGTTACAGTCCGCACAGTATGGGCGCAAGCAGCTATCGCACTGATAGCGCTGGGTTGCTCCGTCGCGTCTGCGCAGAAGCTGCAAGTTGAACCGGTGCAGCCCGCACCGGCAGCGCAAACCGCGCCCGCAGCCGCACCTGCTGCTCCAGCAGCCGCTCCTGCCGCTGCACCCGCCACTGGCGGTATCCAAAGCCAAAGCATTTTTGAGGTCAAGCCTGATGCCAGCGCAGACCCTAATTACGCCAAGCAAACCAATGCTGAGCGCAATAAAGTACAGCCCGGCAACAATGCCCCGATCTGGCGCCAAGCCGGGCAGGGCGCTGAGGGCTACAGCAGCTTGCCCAAGCGCGATGCGCCTGAGGCCGGTTACCTCATGCAAGGCATCACCCAGTACCCCGGCTCTCGTTTAACCAATGCCGGTGAGGCATGGCGCCAAGTGCGTAACCAGTACATCATTCCCTACGGTGGGTCGCTGTTGGTCATTGTGGCCTTGGCGATTGGCTTGTTCTACTGGCGCAAAGGCGCGATGGGAACGGACAACGAGACCGGCAAAAAAATCGAGCGCTTCACCTATTTTGAGCGCGCCGCCCACTGGGCCAACGCGATTGCGTTTTGCACCTTGGCGATTTCGGGCATTGTGATGGCCTTTGGCCGGTTCTTCATACAACCCGTCCTAGGTAATACCCTGTTCGGTTGGCTGGCCTACGCACTCAAAAATGCGCACAACTTTATGGGCCCATTGTTTGCCGTGTCCCTGGTCATTGTGTTTTTCACCTTCTTGCGCGACAACATGCCTTCCAAAGAAGACATCGCCTGGTTGCTTAAAGGCGGCGGCATGTTTGGTGGCCACGAGGTACCTTCGCACCGCTTTAACGCCGGTGAGAAAATCGTGTTTTGGGGCGGCGTATTTACCTTGGGCTTGATCGTCGTAGGCTCTGGCTTGGTGCTCGACAAGCTGATTCCCGGTTTGATCTACGTGCGCGAAACCATGCAAATTTCGCACATGGTGCATGCCACCGCAGCGGTGTTCATGATCGCCATGTTCATGGGCCACATCTACCTGGGCACCATCGGCATGAAGGGTGCGTACAAGGGCATGAAGACCGGCTATGTAGACCAAGCCTGGGCCAAAGAGCACCACGAACTGTGGGCCAATGACATCGCCGCAGGCAAAATCCCCGCGCAGCGCACTCCCCCATCGGTGGGTGTGCAGACCGTTCAAGTTTGAGGAGACAGTAAAAATGAAACGTTTAATTTTTGTGGGCGTATCCGCTCTGGTGGCCGTTAGCAGCTTCGCCAAAATTCCCGCTCCTGTTTTGACTGACGAGGCCAAGGCCAAAGCCGCCGAAGCTACGGCTAAAACTGCTTTTAACGGCAAGGTAGATGGCTATAAGCTTTGCATGTCGATGGATAAAGTCTCGGCACACTATTACAAAACTGCGCAAGCTGCGGGTAAGGCCACCAAACCTGCCACGGCTATCCCACCCTGCGCTGACCCGGGTGCCTTCGTTTTCCCACCCCCGGCTGCTCCCGCTACAGCGGCAGCTCCCGCAGCACCAGCACCCGCCGCAGCAGCCCCTGCTGTAGTGCCAGCCAAGAAAATCTGAATCGCATCAACGCTTAAATAAACTGCACTATTCGCGGTTTTGTGATAATCTAAGTCTATGAGCGCAGTCTTAGATCCCAATATTTCAGAGTTTGATACCGAAGAGCAGGCTACCAGTTATGACAGCTGGTTTCGTGCCAAGGTACAGCAGGCACTCGACAGTGTGAAACCGACGGTTCCGCATGACGAGGCTGTTGCCCGTATCCAGGCACTGCTAGAGCAGAAAAGGGTCGCGAATGCTCGCCGTCCGTTGGTCTGACGAGGCTATTGACGACCTTGTAGAAATCGTCAGTTATATTGAAGTTCGCAACCAGACTGCGGCGCAACGTTTACACGACGATATTGTTCAAACCGTTGAGCGTTTGCCACAAATGCCATTTTTGTTTCGCCCTGGTCGGATACCCGGTACGCGCGAACTGGTGGTAAGACCAAGCTACATCGTGGTGTATAAAGTGGGCGAGCCTGTTATTAAGGTGCTTCGCGTTTTACACGCAAGCCGCCAGTACCCATAGTGATTTCCACCAACTTGCTCCCCCACTTAAGCCAAGCCCGCGCACCGCTTACCCATGAGGTGAGCGTGGTCAACGAGCATGGTGAGCGCAGCAGTACCGCCATACCTGCCGAGCGCGACCTGACCGTGTATGTGGACAAGCGCGAGCTGGTCACGCTGATGACGCTGGGCGCGCACCCTGAGCTGTTGGTGCTGGGTTTTTTGCGCAACCAGCGCTTGGTGGCCAGCGTGGGCGAGATTGAATCTATCACCGTGGACTGGGAAGTGAACTCGGCTGCGGTCAAAACGCGCAGCGGTATTGACAACATTGAGGCGCGCACCGCCAAAAAAGTGGTCACCACCGGCTGCGGGCAGGGCAGTGTGTTTGGCGGTTTGATGGACGAGATTGACAGCATTCATCTGCCAGCCTCTGTGCTGACGCAGGCGCAGCTCTACGGCATTACCAACGCGATTCGCCTGCAAGAGACCACCTACAAGAGCGCAGGCAGCGTGCACGGTTGTGCGCTGTTTCGTGGCGAGGAGATGGTGATGTTTGTGGAAGATGTAGGACGCCACAATGCCATTGATACGATTGCAGGATGGATGTGGATGAACAATATAAATGTGGCCCCCACGCTTGCCACTGCGTGTGCTGCGCTGCCCCAAGCAGGGGAGGGGGCTCCTGCTATACAGGAGCGTGGGGCCCTCGCGCCTAAGGGCGGCCTGTCGGCGCTCGATACCCCGTCTGCAAAGGCTGCGGCACTCCTCGCTCCATATGTGTTCTACACCACAGGCCGCCTTACCAGCGAGATGGTGATCAAATCGGCGCAGATGGGCATTGCCATTGTGGTCTCGCGCAGCGGCATGACGCAGATGGGTTATGACATCGCCACCAAGCTGGGCCTGTGCACCATTGGCCGGGCGATGAACAAGCGCTTTATTTGTTACACCGCCGCAGAGAGGCTGCAGCTTGACCCTAGCCTGGCGGGGCATAAAGTAGAGCGCTAAGGCCTCGGCCAGAGTAGGGCGCTACACTGCGCAGCATGAAGATATCCTTTTACCAACTGGGCTGGAAGACGCTGTGGCGTGACCTGCGCGCGGGCGAGCTACGCCTGCTGCTGGTGGCGGTCACCCTGGCGGTTGCGGCGCTGACGGCAGTAGGCTTTTTTGCTGACCGTATCAAAGGCGGTTTGCAGCGCGATGCGCGTGCGCTGCTGGGCGGCGACATTGTGCTCAGCAGTGACAACCCCACACCGCAAGCCTTCAAAGACAAAGCTACCGCGCTCGGCTTGCAAAGCGCCACCAGCATTGGCTTTCCCACCATGGCGCGGGCGACAGAGGCGCAGGGCGGTGCTAGCAAGCTGGTAGCGCTCAAGGCCGTAGGCGTGGGCTACCCCCTGCGGGGCAATTTGAAAACTGCTACCGCCCCCGACACGCCAGAAATAAGCACACGCGACCTGCCCAGCAAAGACAGCGCGTGGGTAGACGCAGCCCTGCTCGATGCACTCAGCCTCAAAGTCGGCGACCAACTACTCCTGGGCAACTCCACGCTCAAAATCGAGCGCATCATCGTCATCGAGCCCGACCGTGGCGCGGGCTTTATGAACTTTGCCCCGCGCGTCCTGCTGCACACCGACGCGCTGGCTGCCACCGGCCTGGTGCAGCCCGCCAGCCGCATCACCTACCGCACCGCCATGGTGGGCGATAACGCCGCCGTCAAAGCCTATGCCCAGTGGGCCACCGACAACATCAAACAAGCCGATGTGCGCGGCCTGCGCATCGAGTCGCTGGAAGGCGGCCGCCCCGAGATGCGGCAAACCCTGGACCGGGCCGAGAAGTTCTTAAACCTGGTGGCCTTGCTGGCCGCACTGCTCAGCGCCGTGGCCGTCGCCATTGCTGCACGCGGCTTTGCAGCGCGCCACCTGGACGACTGCGCCATGCTGCGCGTGCTGGGCACCAGCCAGCGCACCATCGCACTGGCCTACACCTTTGAGTTTGCCGTGGTGGGCCTGGCTGCTAGCGCCATGGGTTTGGCCATAGGCTTTGCCGTGCACTACGGCTTTGTGGCCCTGCTGGCGGGCCTGGTAGATGCCGCGCTGCCCGCCCCATCCCTGTGGCCTGTAGGCTTCGGCCTGGGCATGGGCCTCACGCTGCTGTTTGCCTTTGGCCTGCCGCCCGTGCTACAGCTTGCCCAGGTGCCGCCGCTGCGCGTGATACGGCGCGACGTCGGCGGCCTCAAGCCTGCATCCTTGGCCGTGCTGCTGATTGGCATTGCAGGCTTTGCCGCGCTGCTGTTGGCCGCCAGTGCTGACCTCAAACTCGGCTTGATTGCCGTCGGCGGTTTTGCCGGTGCGGTGGCCGTGTTTGCCGGGGCCAGCTACGTGGCGGTGAAGCTGCTGCGCCGCAGCGTGAACGAGCAAACCGCACCGCGCTGGCTGGTGCTGGCCACGCGGCAGATATCGGCCCGGCCCGCTTACGCGGTGGTGCAGGTCAGCGCGCTGTCGGTCGGCCTGCTGGCCTTGATCCTGCTCATCTTGCTGCGCACCGACCTCATCGCCAGCTGGCGCCAAGCCACGCCGCCCGACGCACCCAACCGCTTTGTCATCAACATCATGCCCGAGCAGGGCGACGCGTTTGTGCAAAACCTGAAAAACGCAGGCATCCAAAAATACGACTATTTCCCCATGATCCGTGGCCGCCTGGTCGCCATCAACGGCCAAGCCACCTCGCCCGATACCCTCACCGACGAGCGCGCCAAGCGCCTGGTAGACCGCGAGTTCAACCTGTCCCACAGCGCCACCAACCCTGCGCACAACAAGGTAGTTGAAGGCCAATGGACAGCAGAAGAAAAAGACGCCATCAGCGTAGAAGAAGGCATAGCCTCCACGCTGGGCCTCAAGCTGGGCGACGCACTCACTTTTGACATTGGTGGCATCCAGGTGGTGAGCAAAATCACCAGCTTGCGCAAAGTAGACTGGGGCAGCATGCGCGCCAACTTCTTCGTCATGTACCCCGTAAGCAGCCTGCCCGACGTGCCCGCCACCTACATGAGCGCCTACAAAGCGCCCGCCACCAAGGGCTTTGACAACGCCTTGGTGCGCGCCTTTCCTAATGTGACTAATGTCGACATGAGCCTGACCATCAACCAGGTGCAGCGCGTGCTGGACCAAGTGATCCGCGCGGTAGAGTTTTTGTTCGGCTTCACCTTGGCCGCCGGTTTGGTGGTGCTGTTTGCCGCAGTGACGGCCACGCGCGAGGAGCGCGCCCGAGAGTTCGCCATCATGCGCGCCGTGGGTGCGCGCAGCAGCCTGCTGCGCCAGGTACAGCGCGCCGAGCTGGCCGGTGTGGGTATGTTGGCCGGTGTTCTGGCCAGCATCGTGGCTATCATCGTAGGCTGGGCGCTGGCCCGCTTTGTGTTTGAATTTGCGTGGACGGCATCGCTGTGGGTGCCCCTCGCCGGTGGCCTGCTGGGCGCACTGCTGGCGCTGGCTGCGGGCTGGTGGGGTCTGCGCAGTGTGCTCAATACACCTGTGGTGGCTACGCTGCGCCGCGCTTCAGAGTAAAATATCTACTATATAATTTATAGCTGCTCCCGCGATTATTTAAAGGGCTACAGCCTAGTTAGCATATGAAAATTGAAGAAAAACCGGTGTTTGCCACACCCTACGAGTGGATTGGCGGCGAGGAACGGGTCAAGGCCTTGGTGGAGCGCTTTTATGACCTGATGGATTTAGAAACCGACTACACCCGCCTGCGCGAAGTGCATGGCCCCACGCTAGACAATGCGCGTGAAAAAACGTTTATGTTTCTCTGCGGCTGGATGGGCGGCCCGCAGTATTACACCGAGAAGTTTGGCCACCCGCGCCTGCGTATGCGCCACATGCATGTGCACATCGGCATCTTGGAGCGCGACCAGTGGCTGGCTTGTATGGACCGGGCGATGGGGGAGACTGGGGTGGATGAGACTCTGCGTGCTCGCTTAAGGGATAGCTTTTTTCAGACGGCGGATTGGATGCGGAATGCCAATGGCTAGCTTATGTATTGCGCAAAGGTTTCACGCATAGACCTCGCGGCTTCGCGCCAGAGCGCACTGCATTCCCATGCGCCCCGGTCTGCGGCCCCTTCGGGGGAGCATCTGCAGTGCTCAAAATTTGGGTCAATGTGCAAACTCGCCTTCGGCTCAAACAAGCACTCATGCCTGATCCAAATTTTTGCGCGCTTCGAGCCCGCAGCCCTGATTGGGGCGCATGGGAGCGCAGTGCGCTCTGGCGCGAATACTGAGTTTTCGCAGGACACCAGTACATGTGTCACAATTCATAAAAATGTAACTAATAAACAATCGAATCTAACCATTAAGGAGTAAATGTGAAACGCGCTTTGTTATTGACCATAATTGTCTGTTCTCCCGTAACGGTATTTTCTGCCGAGCCGTGCATGGACAATTTTTCTACCAGCGGCAACGTCATCATGGGGAAAACGTACAAAACCAATGCGGTACTCTCAGGCATCAACAAGCAAGATGCGTTCTCGCGTGCTGTGGCGTTTACGGCAGAGAACGGTTTTACAGTATTGAAGACGGACAAAGAGTCGGGTGTCATTTCTGCTGCCCAGTCGTCCTCATCTGGCAGCGGCAAAGTTGTACCCCTGAATATCACCCTCGCTGAGTCGGGTGCTGATACCCGGATCAATCTGAACTACACCACGCCACTGGGTGTTTTGTCTCCTGAGGATGCCATCAAAAAGCATTTTTGCTTGACCATAGCTGCAGCGGGCAGTGGACTAAAAGGCACTGGCACTACTACAGCAACTACTCCTGGCGGTACTGCTGGGCCTGCCCAACCCATCAAACGTTCTGCACCGCGAGGATTTGCGCAAATTACCTCTGATCAACAAAAGGCTATTGCTAATGAAATTCCTAAAGTCGTGCCAAGTACAAACGTTCGACCTTTAGTTGATGAAGCGACTCCTGCCATAGCAATGTTCCTAGAGCGGATGTCATGCCTGCAAGATACAGTAGGCCTGCAAGCTATGCAGGAATTTTCTGCTCCTGGTAGTAGTGCAATCCTTGACGGAAATCTGAGATTTAATAGACCAATGAGAAATACCCAGTATCACAATCAAGTGGCTTGTATGAACGTCACTCGTATTCAAGGATGGAATGCACCAGCGCTAAACGCGCTTCAATTTGAAGTTACATACAAGGCCGAAGACAGTGGTGAAGTTGGTAAAAGTCAACACGAGATAGTTAAACAACCAGATGGAGCTTGGCTGTTTACGAGGTAGTTCATTCTATTTATGCTGCATTCAATACGGCGGCAATTATAAAAATGGTGCACATTTTTATGCGGTAGACCTGAAACACATCACTTGCCAAGTTTGAAGGTAATGTTCAGAGCTTGGCCAAGTGAGCCTACTTTCCACGCGTAGGCTTTATTGAAGAGCCCAGGCGTTCCACTGGCGTTGTGAGTGATGACCTGCGCATTTGAAGGTAGGCGCACTTCGACCATACCTTCTATTTTGATTCCCATTTGGTCCATGGCTTCGCGATCTTTTTGTTTTAGTTCCGTAGCGGCGATGGTGATGACATCATCTTTTGCTTTTTTGACTGTTACGAGGGGCATGATTTCTGTCTGTTGGCCCAATGCGAGTTCTTGATCCACGATCAACTCATAGCGCCCTTCACCCAAATAGTTAAGCTTTTTTATGCCTTTGCTTTTCGCTCCTTTTTCGACATCGGCTTTGAGCTGCGCTTCGTCTTTGCTGGACAGGGAGCCCTTTGCTTTGATCGCCTGAACCGCCAGTACATTTTTCACTGTGCCGTCGTATTTGTAGTTGTAGGAGCCATCGGGCTTTATGGTGACGGAAGCGGCAAATTTTTCTGGTACCAAGCAGCCCGTAAGAGCGCTGGTGACAATCAGGATTGCCGGTAGGGTGTGTTTTTTATTCATGGTGCGCGCTGGTGTTGGATGAGTTACATATTTTGATGGAAAACCAGCATAAATTATTGATGCTGTTGCAGTTTTTTGCTTATGGTCAGTTTTATTTGAAAAATAAATTACATTTTCTATTTTCTATTTTCTATCACTGCCGTCCGGTCAAAAGTCGAACAAAATCAACTGCTTAGAGCTGACTGGATCGTCAATTTGTAGCTCATCGCCCTGCAAGGCGCATGAAACCTGG
>JAYVDN010000271.1:0-1631 GCA_043749385.1 Polaromonas sp. | reverse complement strand
GCCTCGGGCGATGGTGGGCCAGGCAGGTCGCGGATACGGCCGGTGCAAAAGTCGGGGCCGATGCTGCGGATGACGACGCAGTCGGAGGTTTCATGGGCTGTGTTGAGTGCAGCAGTCAACGCAGCCGCCATGCTATCGGACACGCCATTGTCTTCGGGGCGGTTGAAGCTGATGCGCAAAGCGCGGCCGTCTTGTTGGATGATAAGCTGGGGATGCATGGGGAGTCCTTAAAAAAATGAAGAGTACCTTAGCTTCCTCTCCCTATGGAAGAGGGCTGGGGTGAGGGAGACAGCCAGAAGAGGCATGTGTTTCATCGGGAATGACTGCGACAGAAAATCAGGTGGCGTGGCGTGGCAATAGCTGCCCAGTGGAGGCCCATTTAAGGTGCCGCAGTAAAGCAGTGTTAAACGCCTCGGGTTGGTCGATATTGGGCAAGTGGCCCGCATTGGGAATCTCGGCCAATACCGCATTAGGTATCAAGGCCTGCAGCTCGCGCATCACCTGCGGCAGCACGCCATCGTTACCACCCACTACCAAGGTGGTAGGCACGCTGATACGGCCTACGTCGGCCAAGTAGTTCAACCCCTGGATAGCACGGGCACAGCCGGTAAAGCCCTCGGCCGAGTTGGCGCTGGCGGTGGCGATAAAGCGCTGCGCAACTTGCGGGTTGGCCTCTACAAACGCTTTGCCAAACCAACGCTCGACGGTAGCCGCAGCCAACGCGCTACAGCCTTGCGCGGCAGCGATGGTGATGCGCTCGTCCCAAGGCGCAGCCACGGCAGGTGGCGCGTCAGCCCGTGCATCGCAAATGCACAGGCTGAGGAGGCGGTCGGCATGCTGGATGCCCAGACCTAAGCCGCTCATGCCACCCAGGGACAAACCGACGTAGTGTGCGCGGTCAATCTTCAATGCATCGAGTACCGCCACAGTGTCGGCCACCAAATCCGCCATGGTGTACGGCGCTTTGGGCGAACCGGACGCCCCATGCCCACGCGTATCGGCGCGCACCACGCGCCAGCCTTCGTTGGCCAAGAGCGTAGCTTGCGCCTCCCACATCATGCTGGACGAAAGGATGGAGTGCGTCATGAAAACCACCGGCGCAGCCGCGTCGCCTTGCACATATACGGCAATATCACCGCCCGGGCCGAGGGTGTTTTTTTTTGTGATGGTGCTCATTTTGAAATCTCCTGAGGTTGAACGTTGGATGCCGCACGCAGCGCAGTCCAGATAGCTTGCGGGGTCATGGGCAAACAATCTATCGATGCGCCGCGCACAGACAGCGCATCGTTAATAGCGCTGGCAATCGCCGCAGGGCTACCCAGGTAGCCCGCCTCGCCCGAGCCTTTTTGGCCAAACTCGGTGAGGGGCGATGGCGTGCAATGGTCTACGATGGTGATGGCGGGCACTTCCATGCTGCTGGGGATCAGGTAGTCCATGAAGGTGCCGGACAACAACTGGCCCTCCTGGGAATAGGCAAACTTCTCCATCAACGCAGCACCGAGGCCGTGCGAGATGCCGCCATAGGTCATGCCGTGCACCACGTCGGGGCTGATCATCACGCCGCAGTCGTGGCCGCACACGTAGCGCTGGATGGCCACCTTGCACGTAGCGGGGTCGATACTGGCCAGCAC
>JAYVDN010000270.1:0-3180 GCA_043749385.1 Polaromonas sp. | reverse complement strand
CTGGCCGGGCGCTTCATACGAGCTGCCGCCCAGTAGGTACGCGCCACTTTCCAACGCACGCTGAAAACGCATGCCCGCCAAGACGTGGCCACGGTCTTTGTCGGCTACCAAAGGCTTACCCAGCGCGTCAAAGTCAAAATCTGCAGGTTCGATGCCCACGACGATGCCCGCATTGGCGTTACGCTCATTGCGGCTGTACTGGCTCATGCCATTGGTCACCACCCTGCCCTCCTCGCTGGTAGCGGCCACCACGGTGCCACCTGGGCACATACAAAAGCTGTAAACGCTGCGACCGTTGCGTGCGTGATGCACCAGCTTGTAGTCCGCAGCGCCCAGCATCTTGTTGCCTGCGAAGGGGCCAAATCGGGCGCGGTCTATCAGGCCCTGCGGATGCTCAATGCGAAAGCCCACGCTAAAGGGCTTGGCCTCCATGTACACGCCTTTGGCATGCAGCATCTCAAAGGTGTCGCGCGCGCTGTGGCCGATGGCCAGCACCACATGGTCAGTTTCAATCTGTGTGCCGTTTTCTAGCACTACACCTTTGATAGCTGCTCCCGCGATATTTTGTTGGGCTACAGGCTGTTTATCCAATAATAAATCGGTGACCTTGCTAGAAAAAAGAAACTCGCCCCCTAAAGCCGCAATCTCTTCCCGCAAAAACTCCACCACCTTCACCAGGCGAAAGGTGCCCACATGCGGCTTGCTGACGTACATGATCTCATCAGGCGCGCCGCCGCGCACCATGTCCTCCAGCACCTTGCGGCCATGGAACAGCGGGTCTTTCACCTGGCTCCACAGCTTGCCATCGCTGAAGGTGCCCGCCCCGCCCTCGCCAAACTGCACGTTGCTCTCCGCCTGCAACTGGCTTTTGCGCCAAAAACCCCAAGTGTCTTTGGTGCGCTCACGCACCATCTTGCCGCGCTCGAGGACTATAGGTTTAAACCCCATCTGCGCGAGAGTGAGCGCCGCAAACAGGCCGCACGGGCCGGTGCCAATCACCACCGGGCGTTTGAATGGCTTGTCGGGCGCGTGGGTGACAAACTTGTACGATGTATCTGGCGTAGGCACTGCATGCGTAGCCAGTTTGGGCACCCGCTGCGCACGCGCCAGCACGGCGGCGTTGTCGGTGGTCTGCACGTCCAGCGTGTAGATAAAGTGGATGTCGCTCTTTTTGCGTGCGTCAAAACCACGGCGAAAGATGCTGACGCCGACGATCTCGTCGAGTGGGAGCTTCAAGCGCCCACACACCGCAGCGTGGATCGCCTCGGGGGCGTGGTCAAGGGGCAGCTTGATTTCATTCAAGCGGATGGCAGTGGGTAGGGTAGTCATGGTAGTTGGCGAGCCTGCACGGCTGCAAAACGTAAGTGGGCGTATTTTAGCGGGACACAGGGAGAGCCCTCCCAGTGCGCTCAAGCCCAAATCAACGCTGCCAACTGTCGAAAGGAGAAAAGATGCAGCCGGTGTAAGAACTTTCCGCCCAAGGAGACACACCAATTCAACGGATGCTGTAAGCCATTGGTGTACCGGTTTTTCGTTGATGGTCGTTAACTGTCGTCATTCAAACCCAGGAGCCATTCTCATGAACACCATGATCCTTTCCGCAATAGCAGTCGCCACTTCCATGCTCAGCCTGAGTGCAAGCGCACAAGGCACTTCAGGCCCTCCCGCTGCCCCGGTAGATCCCTCTGCTTTTGTCAACCAGTTCGAGTCCACCTTTGGCAAGTTTGAAGGCTATCGCCGCTCTGGCGCCAAGGGCATTTGCGCTATGGGCGAATTTGTAGGCACAGCGGACGCACGCGCGCTGTCGGCCTCGTCTGCATTCAGCGGCAAGCCCGTGCCCGTGGTGGTGCGCTTCTCGGTAGGCGGCGCCAACCCGAAGGCGGCAGACAACGCCAAGTCCCAGCGCAATCTGGCGCTGCAATTTAACTTGCCAGACGGCGAGCTCTGGCAAATGGGCAACATTTCTGCGCCGGTGTTTGGTGCTTCCACGCCGCAGCAGTTTATTGACCTGCTGGCTTCGCGCCAGCCCGATGCTACGACCAAGCAGGCGGACCCAGCCAAAGTAAAAGCGTTCAACGATGCCAACCCTGAGGTACTGCTGCTGCCCAAGCACTTTGCATCGCAGCCCGTGCCCGCCAGTTTTGGCAGCGTGAACTACTGGGGCGTGCATGCCTTTGGATTCGTCAATGCCAGCGGTGCCAAGCAGTTTGGCAAGTGGATTTTTGAGCCTGTGGGTGGCCAGCAAGGCCTGACGGATGACGAGGCGAAGGCCAAGGGGGCCAGCTTTCTGTTTGACGACCTGCGCCAGCGCGTGAAAGATGGCAAAGTGGCCTTCAACTTCAATCTTGAGCTGGCACAGGCGGGCGACAAAATTGACAGCGCCACGGTGCCCCTGCCCGAAGGCCGCAAGAAGGTCAACTTAGGCACCTTGAAAGTCACCTCGGTAGCAGAAGATGGTGGTGGCCCTTGCTTGACGATCACCTACAACCCGATGGTCATGCCCAAGGGCGTCGAGCCCTCGGCGGATCCCATGTTGCCAGCCCGGGCAGCGCCCTACGGTGTGTCGCTGGGTCGGCGCCTGACCGAAGGCGCTAAGCAGCAGTAACTCAACCCATCCACTTTTGAGGCAAGACTATGACTACTTCCCGCAGAATATTCGTCATCCAGTCGCTCGCTGGCGCTGGCGTATTGGCTGCTTTGGCCATGGCTAACCCGGCGCAAGCGCAGGCCGCAGTCACGGAGGCCGACCCGCAAGCCGTAGCACTGGGCTACCAAGCCGACGGCAGCAAAACCGATACCAAAAAATACCCCAACTACGCCAGCAACCAAAGCTGTTCGGGCTGCGCCTTGTTCCAAGGCAAGGCAACCGACAGCGCGGGCGGCTGCGCCGTGTATGGCAACAAATTGGTTGCCAGCAAAGGCTGGTGCAGTGCCTGGACTAAAAAAGCGTAACGTTCTAGCGCCATTTCAATCCAGCGGACGGTGGTAGATGTCGTGGTCACCGTTTTGTACGGGAGCAGGCCGACGGTGTACTCAGCTCCGCGGCTGTCCCCCGTTGCGGCCTAGGGCCGCTGCCTCCTCCTTGATGCCGCTGCGCTGAGTACACCGCCGACCAGCTCTTGCGACCATGATTGGCGAATCACCTCCGTATCTCAAATAGAGGTAGTGTCTCAGTTTGAA
>JAYVDN010000269.1:0-4611 GCA_043749385.1 Polaromonas sp. | reverse complement strand
CTACCTGAATACCGGGTTTGGCTGATTCGATCCAGCCCTTGAGCTGGTTGCTCATGGGCAGGTCGTCTTCGATTACGGCGATTTTGGTCATGGTGGGTGCTCTGGTGTGCAGTAGTACTCATTATGGCTTTAGGGGGGCAGCGCCGTGTGAGTGTTTCTTCCGTTGGCGGATGCTTCTGGCCGTTGTTCTGAGCAAAGACACCCCGCTTTGGCATTGAATGCTCCGCCCGCAAATCCAACAATAGAACCCATAGAGACGCAGCCCGTGACTCTAGTTTTAAACCCAAATAGGAGCCCCCCATGAACACCCGTTTTACTGAAATTGCCCAAACCATCCGCCGCGCTTTCGGCAGCACCTTCTCACGCACTAGCGAAGCACTGAAAAACACTGGCAAGAGCACCGCGCAGATGGCCACCCAGCGCGCCAGCAAAGCACGCGGGTTGTTGATCACCACCGCAGTGATAGGCGCAGTAGGCTACGGCCTGTGGACGCAGCCTCCCATGCACAACGTAGTGCGTGGCGATGTAGCGGTGCGCACCAACCAAGTGACCGGCAGCACCGACGAAATCCGCGAAGGCTCCATGCTGCTGATCCCCGGCCTGCATGCGGTGCGCACCTTCTCCCTGCGCGACCAGGTGTACCAGCCCACCGAGAGCAGCAAGGCCGATGGCGCTGCGCCCTTCCAGTCGGTCGAAGGCATGTCACTCGGTGTAGACCTGACCGTGCGCTACGCCCTGGAGGGCAGCAAGATTACCGCGCTGTCCAAGAACCTGCCCGACGATATTGCCCGCCAGATTGTGCAGCCCGCCGTGCAAGGCGTGATTTATAAAACCTTTACCCGGTATACGGTGCGCGAGATCTTCTCCAGCAAGCGGGCCGAGATTCAGCAGTTGATCGAAGCCGAGTTGGGCCCCAAGCTGGCTGCAGATGGCATTGTGCTGCGCGCGGTGCAGATCGGCAAAATTGACCTACCCGCCGACTACCGCCGGGGCATGGACACCTTGCTGTCGGAAGAGCTGGCCACAGAGAAAATGCGCTACACCCTGGTGCTGAAAGAAAAACGCGTGAAAGAAATTGAGCTGGACGCGCAGGGCGAAAAAGCACGCCGCGACACCAATGCCGAGGCAGCAGCGAATGAACAAGTGATTGCAGCCAAAGCCCAGGCCGAAGCCATGAAGCATGTGATCCCCTTCAAGCAAAAACAGATCGAGCAGCGCCAGCTGGAAGCCGAGGCCGACAAACAGTCGCGCATCCGCACTGCAGAGGGCAGCGCGCAGGCCCGCCGCATCGAAGCCTCGGGTGAAGCCGATTCGCGCCAAAAGCTGGCCGATGCCGAGGCCTACCGCATTGACAAGGTGGGCAAGATCAACAGCGAGCAGATGGCGCGTGAAGGCGCGCTGATTACCAAGCACCCTCTCTTGATCCAAAAAACCATGGCCGACAAACTGAGCGACAAGATCACCGTGATCATTGCCCCTCCTTCCACGGATGGTGGCTTTATCGCCGCCGGTTTGTTGGGCGGTGCGAGCAAGGCCAAAAGTGAACAGGTAAGCGTTCAATCCAAACGCCACTCCGAAGAAGACAACAGCAATGAACAGAACAACAACGAAGAGGTGAAATAATGATTGCCGCTACTCTACTCACCTTGGCTATCGTTACCCAAGACCAGGCCTCCCTGCGCGCCGCGCCGCGTGACTCTGCGGTGCAGCAAGCCGCCCTGTGGCAAGGCGACACGCTGGAGATACGCGGCCAGCGCATGGACTATGTGCAGGTGTATGACCACCGCCGCGAGCGGGCGGGCTACATCCACACCAGCCAAGTGCGCATGCTGTCAGTCAAACCCGCCGACGCACCCGAGCTGCTGAGCGTGGTACGCTTTTTAAAGAACAGCGCAGGTAGCGAGGCCGTGGGCATAGGCTACACCGCCGCCTACCTGAAGGCCGCGCCCGCCGAGGCCATAGGCGCAGAAGCCTTTGACGCGCTGGGCACCATGGCCGAGCGCCTGGCCCGCCGCGCATCTATGAAGCATGCCAAGGCCCCCAGCGACACGATATCTGCCCACATGGAAGTGGCCACCTTTTACGGCGTGACCTTCAAAGGCTATGAGCGTGAAGGGGCCATGCAGCTGTGTTACAACGGCGAGGCTTTCCGCCGCGTACTGGCCTTGCCGTCAGATGCCGCGCAGCGCGCCCACGCCGCCCTGGCTATCACCCGCCACGACTGCATGGCCGCCGACATGCACCCCAAAGACCGTTTAGCCCACGACCAGTGGCGCGCCGAGGTGCTGGACAAAGTGCAAGCCTCGCAGTTTGCCCAACTTTCCGAAGTAGACAAGAACCGCCTGCGCCTGCGCCGCGCCGGTGTGCAAGCCAGCCTGGCCTTCCAGCAAGCCCGCCGCGCCGAACTGCCCACCGCGGCTGCGCAGCGCGCCCTGAGCGAGCTGGCCGCCGTGAACAAAGCCGAGCTGACCGACAACGACCTGCAAGAGTACAGCGACACCGCCATCCGCGTAGGTGCTTCACGCTGGGCGGCAGAGACGGCAAGGCCTGTGCCCGCCAAGCTCACCGTGCTGACGGAACCCGGCCAAGCGGGCGAAACCTGCGTCTCGCTGTTTGAAAACACCGAGGGCGGCAATCCAGGCAAAGAAGCCGTGGCCAAGCGCTGTACCTACGGCATTGTGTGGGCAGCGTCCGCCAACGCGCACCCCAATGGCCAAGCTCTGGCGCTGGCTGTGCAGCCGCTGGACACTTGGCGCGAACTGTGGGTGTTTCGCAAAACCGCTGGGCAGTGGGCCATTGAGGTGCTGCCCCCTGCCAGCAGCAACCCCGAACTGGGCTATGTGGAGTTTGCAGGCTGGGTGCAAGGCGCGCCGCAGATGCTGCTGGCCCGCGAGACGCGCATAGCAGGGCGCAGCAAACGCAGCTTTGAAGTACTGCGCATGGACACGCTGACGGCCGAGAAGCAAGCCAGCGAGCCCAGCCTGCTGCTGGCCTTTGGCAAGTGGCAAGACGCCGGCTGGAAACGCCAGACGGTGAGCTTGCGGTAAGCGCAGGATTAGATTTCAGTCACTATGAATAAAGGAGCTGCTCCCGCAATATTCTATTGGCCTGCAGCCCGATAAGCATATAGAAAACCGCTCAAAAACCGGCAAATTTGCGGTTTTGAGTCGATTTTCGAGCTCCCCCAGCCTCCGGAGCACTCCAAAACAGCGTTTTTTAGCTGTTTTTAAGGTACCAATCGGCCTGTAGACCAATAGAATATCGCGGGAGCAGCTACGCAAAACATAGCATGTATTTTCTCATTGGCAGCTGGCGAATCTGGCTTTGGCGGCTCAAACGGCGGCAAAGCACCTAAGTTCGACCCGTCACCCGCTAGCGCGTGCTGCAAGTGGCCCAAGCGGGAGCGGCATTTACCTTAGGAGCCAGCCTTCAGCGACAGCGCCAACTCGTACAGCGCGTTGCGCGGCTCCCCGGTAATATCCGCCGCCAACTTGACCGCTGTTTTAGTGGGCAGCTCGGGCAGCAACAGCAACAGTACCCGCTGTCCTTCGGTGGTTTGCTTGGCCTCTGCCCCCCGGGGGTGGATGGCGATCGCGAATTCGCCTTGGGTGCGGTGGCTCTCGGCGGCTAGCCAAGCGCTGATGGCCTCTGCGGGCACGGTGGCGATGTCTTCAAACTGTTTGGTGAGTTCGCGGCCCAAGGTGACGGGGCGCTCGCCTAGGGCGGCCAGGGCGGTGGCTAGCGCTTCGATGCGGTGCGGGGCTTCTAGCAGCACTACGGCGCGGGGCTCGTTGGCAATCACCACCACTTGGGTGTCGCGCTCTTTGGCTTTGCTGGACAGGAAGCCTTGGAACACGTAGGCACCGGCGTCGTCCGCAATGCCTGCCACGCTGAGCAGCGCAGTGACGCTGCTGGCACCGGGCAGGGGCAGCACACGCAGGCCTGCGGCGCGCACGTCTGCCGCCAGGCGTGCACCGGGGTCGCTGACTGCCGGGGTGCCTGCATCGCTCACGTAGGCCACGCGCTCGCCGGCGCGCAGGCGGGTGATGATGAGCTGGGCGGCCTCGTGTTCGTTATGCTGGTGCGCGGCCAGCAAGGGCTTGGTGATGCCGTAGATGCGCAGTAGGCCCGAGGTGTGGCGGGTGTCTTCGCAGGCAATCGCATCCACCAGTTGCAGCACATGCAAGGCGCGCAGGGTGATGTCGGCCAGGTTGCCGATGGGCGTGGCCACCACGTAGAGAGCGCCTTGGGGATAATGCTGTGGCCCGGCCGCATCGCGCGCGGCCTGCAGTGCCTGGGTAAAAGATGCGTTCAATGGATGTCCTTTGCTTTGGGCGATACTGGGGGCACTATTTTTCGGGATCTGAACACGCTATGTTTTTCAAACGTCCTGGCCCTGCCGATGCTAAGCCAAGCATAACGACAAAACCATCCCCCGCCTTCAGCGCGCTGGCCGCCGCCAAGTCAACCACCAAGCGCGTGGGCGATGCGGGGGAAGACGCAGCCCTGGAATATTTGGAAAAAGCGGGCCTGCGCTTAGTGCAGCGCAACTTTAAAACCCCCGGGCGCGGCGGTGGCGAGGTGGATTTGATCATGCGCGCACCGGACGGC
>JAYVDN010000268.1:0-16392 GCA_043749385.1 Polaromonas sp. | reverse complement strand
TTGGGGGTGCTGGAGGCGTTTATGGCCAAGGGCTTGCCGTGGACTACTGGGCGCAGCTACTACAAAGATCAGGAGGTGCTGCGCTTTAGCATGCCGCATGCGGCCAGCGACAAACTGCCGCCCATGATCAACATTGCGCAGTACCACATTGAGCAGTTTTTGCTGGACGAGGCGCGCAAGTTTCCCGAGCTGATCGACATCCGCTGGGCCAGTAGCGTGACGCAGTTGCAATCGCGCGATGACGGTGTCACGTTGACGGTGAGCAACGACTTGGGCAGCTACCAAGTAGCTGCCGACTGGTTGGTGGCCGCCGACGGTGGGCAAAGTTTTGTTCGCAAGTCGCTGGGTCTCAAACTCGAAGGGACGGCCTTTACCGGCAAGTTTGTGATTGTCGATATCGAACTGCACTCGCCCTTTCCCACTGAGCGGCGCGCCTGGTTTGACTGCGCCTGCAACCCCGGCTCCACCATGCTGATGCACAAGCAGCCCGACAACATCTGGCGCATTGACTACCAAATCCCCGACGATGCTGATCTGGACGCAGCGATTGAAGAGCGCAATGTACGCCCCGTGGTAGAGCGCCACTTGGCCGCAATCGGCGAGGCGCATTTGCCGTGGAAATACCTATGGTCCAGCGCCTACCGGGCAGGCACCATGACGCTGAACCGCTACGTGCATGGCCGCGTGCTCTTTGCAGGCAACGCCGCGCATGCCATGCCGATTTTTGGCGTGCGCGGGCTCAACTCGGGTTTTGAGGATGCAGACAATTTGACCTGGAAGCTAGCCATGGTGGTCAAAGGCCAGGCCACGGCCCAACTGCTAGAAACATACTCCACCGAGCGCATCGCCGCCTACCATGTCAACGCGTACAACGCAGGCAAAAGCACCGAGTTTATGGCCCCCGGTTCGCGTGGCTTTGCGCTGATGCGCGAGGCGGCGCTATCGCTCTCTGGTGCGCATCGCCACGTTGCTTCGCTGCTCAACCCGCGCCAAACTTCCGCCGTGGCCTACGATGTGCCGTTAACGCAAAGCGATGCGTTTGCCGATGGCCTACAGAGCGGCCAAGCACCGGTCGATGTGCCCGTGCAGTGGCCTGACGGCACACGCGGGCACTTGCTAGACCGCATGGCAACCGGGTTTTGTTGGCTGGTATTGGGCGATGCAGACGGCGCCAGCCTAGCCAAGCTGGCAAACCAAGCCCCAACGGCACTATGGACTGCAAACCCTGGGCTGCCCAAGCCGCAGCTACTGCATTTTGCAGGCGATGCCACCGCCCACACGCACCTGGCCGCCACCTGGGGTTGGCAGCGTACCTACCTGCTGCGCCCCGATGGACATATTGCCTCAATTCATCGTATAGTCCTCGTCACTAGGGCGTAAGCAGCTATGAAAAATATAGTTTTTGGAAGGACAATCCCATGCTAACCGAAGCCCACCGCGACGAGTTCTACACCGCCTGCGCAGAGGCCATCAACACCGCAGGCCGCTCGCGCGAGAGCCTGCTACTGGCAAGACTCGCCTTGCTGCTGGCCGACGAGCTGGGCGACATCAACCGCGCCAAAGCCGCCCTAGCTGCCGCGTTGAAGGACTTGCCCGAGCCGACGCTGGCTCCTTAGCCTATTAAAATGGGCAGAACATGAAGCCTAAAAAACCACTTGGAGCTGGCGACAGTTCTAAAAAGCAAAAGCTTGCAGTTATGGTTGCCGCCAAGCCTATCAAACCAGCCAAGGCTGTCGATGCGGATGCCCATGTACTCATCAATGATGTACGCAAACTCATCGACACCAGCCGAGGCCAGCTAGCAGGGGTAGTCAACAGCGCACTCACGCTGCTGTACTGGCAGATTGGCCAGCGCATCCATAGCGAGGTACTTAAAGGCGCGCGTGCAGGCTATGGCGAGCAAATTGTCTTGACACTGTCTAGGCAATTGGAAGTTGACTATGGGCGCGGTTTCAGCAGCAAAAATCTGCGCCATATGCTGCGTTTTGTCGACGTGTTTGGCATGCAAGAGATTGTCTACGCACTGAGTAGACAATTGAGTTGGACCCACTTGCGCAGCCTCATTTACATCGACGACCCGCTCAAACGTGAGTTTTATGTGGAGATGTGCAAAACCGAAAACTGGAGCACACGCGTATTGCAAGACAAGCTTGATTCCATGCTGTTCGAGCGCACCGCGCTATCGCGCAAACCCGATGAACTGCTAGTCACCGAGCTGGCCGCCCTACGTACTACCGGCACACTGACCCCCAACCTAGTTCTTAAAGACCCCTACGTGCTCGACTTTCTCGGCCTGCAAGACCGATACCTCGAAAAAGATCTGGAAGATGCCATCCTGCGCGAGCTGGAAAACTTTTTACTGGAGCTGGGCGCAGGCTTTACCTTTGTGGCGCGGCAAAAGCGTTTGCAAATCGATAACGACGATTTTTACATCGATCTGTTGCTGTACAACCGCCGCCTCAAACGTCTGGTGGCTATTGAACTCAAACTGGGCGACTTTAAAGCCGCCGACAAAGGCCAGATGGAGTTGTATCTGCGTTGGCTGGCCAAACACGAGCAAGAGCCCGGCGAGGCGCCGCCGCTGGGCATCATCCTGTGCAGCGGCAAAAAGCGCGAACAAATCGAACTATTGGAGCTAGATCAGGCTGGCATCCATGTGGCTGAATACCTCACCGAACTTCCATCTAAAGAACTGTTGCAGCAAAAGCTGCACGACGCCATCACTCGCTCGCGCCTGCGCTTGGACAACCGCAGCAAGGAGAGTATCTGATGTATGTGTTTGAAGCCTCGCTCCTAGCCGCCCACCTGTGAACTTCCTCCTGCGTTGGCTGCAAGCCAACATTCCCCTGCTCATCACCCTGCTGATCCAATCTTTCAGCGCTTTGGCCTTGATGGTTATCCCGGTCCTGGTGCCGGTAGAGGCCACGCCGCGCCTGAGTGCGGCGGGCTTGGGTCTGTATTTGCTGTTTGCCTACACCGGGGCGGTGCTAGGCAGTTTGGCGGCAGGGCCGTTGGTGGAGCGCTTTGGTGCCATACGCATCAGCCAGTGGGCGTTGATGTTGTCGGCTGCAGGGTTGGTGTTGGCGGGGCTGTGGCCGGGGGGCATTATGTTTTCGGCCTTTTTATTGGGTTTGGGCTATGGGCCCATTACACCGGCCAGCTCGCATGTGCTGAACCACACCACGCCTGCGCACCAGCGCAATCTGGTGTTCTCCATCAAACAAACCGGTGTGCCCGTGGGCGTAGCGCTGAGCGGTTTTTGTGTGCCGCTGCTGGCCATCGCCACCAACTGGATGTGGACGCTGCTGATTTTTGGGGTGGCCTGTGCGGTGGTGGCCGCCATGGCCATCCCCATCCAGGCGCAGATGGATGCCGACACCGCCAGTGCGGGTGCAGTAGCGCAGGGCAAGGGTTCGCTGCGTAGCTGGGCCCTGAGGCTACTGGAGCCTATTGCCGTGATCTGGCGGCACAAGCCCCTGCGCGTGCTGGCGGCTGTGTCTTTCATTCTGTCGGGCATGCAGATTGCGCTGGCAGCGTATCTGGTCAGCTACCTCACTGCCAGCCTGGCTATGACAGCGCTAGTGGCAGGATCGGTGTTGGCGCTGTCGCAGCTGGGCGGCGTGGTGGGGCGTATTGCCTGGGGCTACGTAGCCGACCGTTTTTTGCGCCCCTTGACCATGCTGGCTCTGTTGGCCACGGTGTCTGCATTGGCCTCTCTGGTCACGGCCAGCCTGGTGTTGTGGTCCGCACCGCCACCCGCCCTGTTTTTGACGGTCTTGATGTTCGTCTTTGGCGCCAGCGCCAGTGGCTGGAATGGCGTGTACCTGGCAGAGGTAGCGCGCCAGGCACCCACAGGCAGCGTGGGCTTGGCCACCTCAGGCACCTTGGCCTGCACTTTTCTGGGCGTGCTGCTGGGCGCGCCGCTGTTTGGCCTGGTAGCCTCCGGCTCTGGCAGCTACAGCGCCGCCTTTAGCATGCAGGCCGTGCTGGTCAGCATTGCGGCCGCCACACTGTGGTGGGTGCGCTCGCCAGCGGTAAAAGCTTAAGCTCAAGGGCTGCGCTTGTCACGGGCTGTTTGTTCGGGTGGCAAGGCGATAGCCTCGGGTTTGAGCAGCGTGACCGCCCGCTCTTGTGCCATCAGTTGCTCCAACTGCTGGCGGCCCGCTTTGGCCAGACTGATCAAGCGTTCTTCATCCTTGTGGTGCGGCCACATTGCTTCAATCTGTGCCAGGTTGTGGTCACGAAAGCGCTGGACGGAAGTGCGCGCATCTGCCGCGCTGTGCCCCAGCACTTGCAAAACATCTTGCGCGCTCAGCAACGACGACTCAAAGGTTTCGCGCTGGATCAGTGTTACGCCCTTGGCCCGCAGCTTGTAGTAGTGCTGCACATTGCGTGCCCGCACCACCAGTTGCAGCTGGGGGAAATGCTCTTTGCAAATGTCCACAATCTCCAGCGTTTGCTCTACATTATCTATCGCCACAATCAGCACCTTGGCCGTGGCAGCGCCAGCTGTGCGCAGCAAGTCCAGCCGTGTGGCGTCGCCATAAAAGGCGCGGTAGTCAAAACGCATCATGCCCTCTACCTGCTCGGCATCGTGGTCTAGTACGGTCGCTTTGTAGCCATTGGCCGCCAGCAAGCGCAGGATAATCTGCCCGTAACGCCCGATACCTGCGACGATGATGGGGGCCTGCTGCTGCTGGCTGATCTCGTCCATATGCACAGCGCCCAAGCTGGCGTAGCGCGGCAGTACAAGCTTATCAATCGCCACCAGCAGCAAGGGTGACAGCAGCATCGACAGCGCCACCACACCCACCAGTGCAGAGCCCACCTCAGGGCTCAATATCTTCAAACCCACCGCCTGCTGAAACACCACAAACGCAAACTCGCCGCCCTGCGCCAGCATCAGGGTGAACACCGGACGGTCTTGAAAAGCCAGCTTCATTGCGCGGGCCATGGTGAATATCACCGCCGCTTTGATCACCATAAAAGCCACCACCACGCCCGCAATCAACCATGGCGACTTAAGCAACACGCCAAAGTCAATGCTCATGCCCACCGCGATGAAGAACAGGCCCAGCAGCAAACCTTTAAACGGTTCAATATCCGTCTCCAACTCGCGGCGGTACTCGCTCTCGGCCAGCAGCACACCCGCCAAAAAAGCCCCCAGCGCCATCGACAGCCCGACAAACTGCATCAGCGCCGCAATGGACACCACCAAGAGCAAAGAGGCCGCTGTAAAAATCTCGGGCGTTTTGCTGCGCGCTATCCAGCGAAACAGGGGCCGCATCAGCAACCTGCCGCCCAAGATAATCCCTGCCACCGCGCCTATGGCCTTGGCGGCCTCGAGCCAGGCATTGCTGTCATTGCCTGCTGATGAAGCCGCCAGCAAAGGCAGCAATGCCAAAATAGGAATGGCCGCTACGTCTTGCAACAGCAGCACGGCAAAGGCCGATTGCCCGGAGGGCGTAGACAGCTGGTTACGCTCGCCCAGCACCTGTAGCGCAATGGCGGTAGACGACAGGGCCAGGCCCAAAGCCGCTACCAGCAGCACTTTCCAAGCATAGTTTGGGCCGCTAGCCCCATAGAATATCGCGAGAGCAGCTATAAATAATGCAGCGGTGCACGCCAGCACCTGCACGCTGCCCCAGCCAAATATCGGCCGGCGCATGCTCCACAGCCTGTCTGGTTCAAGCTCCAGCCCTACCAGAAACAGCATCAACACCACACCAAATTCTGCAAAATGCAAAATGCTCTGCACGTCGGTCACCAGGCCTAGCCCCCAAGGCCCAATGGCGATACCCGCGGCCAAGTAGCCGATGATGGAGCCCAGCCCCAGCGCTTTGGACAGTGGCACCACCACCACGGCTGCGGCCAGGTAAATGAGGGAGTTGACGAGCCAAGAAGAGTGTTCCATGCAAACAGCTTAACGTAATTGGAGCAGTGATGTGGGTATTACCCATCGTGCTTGTCAAGCATGTGATTGACAATGCGTTGTGCGACCGCATACCCTGCACCCAGCAAAAATCACCGATTGCATTTTTCCTAAACCATTGAAAAACATGAGGAGACAAGTTTGAAATTGCCTTTTACGCCACTCCCAATAGCCAGACAAAAACGCCATGTGCTGGTCAGCATTGCAGCAGCCGCTGTGTGGAGCTTGATGGGGTCTGCCATGGCGCAAGACTACCCGAACAAGCCCATTAAATTGATCGTGCCCTACCCACCCGCCGGAGCTACCGATGTGATCGGCCGCGTCATGGCGCAAAAGCTGTCTTTGGCGCTGAACCAGCAAGTGATTGTGGACAACCGGGGCGGTGCTGCGGGCAGTATTGGTGCCGCAGCGGTGGCGTCGGCAGCGCCTGATGGCTATACCCTGCTCATGGGTGCGATGACCAGCCATTCGATCAGCTCGGTACTGAACAAAAAATCGGTGAGCTTTGACATGGAGAAGAGTTTTGCGCCTATCGCCATGGTGGGCTCCGTACCACTGGTGTTTGTGGTGCATCCGTCTATCAAGGCCAATACCCTGTCTGAATTTATTGCGCTGGTCAAATCCAAGCCCGGCAGCATGAGCGTGGCATCGTCGGGCAATGGCTCGCCGCAGCACTTGGCGGCAGAAATGTTCCAGCGCGTAGCGGGCGTGCAAATGCTGCATGTGCCCTACAAAGGCTCAGGCCCGGCCATGACCGATTTGATCGGTGGCCAGGTCAACTCCATGATCGAGACGGCACCCTCAGCGCAAGCCCACATCAAGGCGGGCAAGCTGCGCCCCCTGGCATCCGCCACCAAAGAGCGCGTGCCCACGCTGCCCGATGTGCCAACGGCCACCGAGGCGGGGCTCAAAGGTTTTGAAGTCAGCTCCATGTTTGGCATTGCCGCACCGGCGGGCACGCCAGCGGCGATTGTGGCCAAGCTCAATGCGGCGCTGAAATCCATTTTGAGCCAGCAAGACGTGAAAGACTCGATGCTGGCGCAAGGCGTGTTTGCCACCTACACCACGCCCGAGGAAACCACGGTGGCCTTGCGCGACGAAGTGGCTAAGTGGGCCAAGGTGATCCGTGAAGGCAATATCCAGCCTGAGTAAATAGAGCGTGCACATGGCATGCGCTTTGCATCTGCGCCAACACGCTAAACCATTGAAATTTGATTTTAAAAATACCATGACACCATTGACGCTGGCGCAAGCCAACCACATCCTCACCGCCGCAGTGGCCAAAGCCCGCGAAGCGGGCTACAAACCCATGGGGATCGCCGTACTGGACGACGGCGGTAACTTGAAAGCCTTTGCCCGCGAGGACGGGGCCAGCATGTTCCGCTTTGAGGTTGCGCAGGGCAAGGCGTGGGGTGCGATAGGCATGGGCGCCTCCAGCCGCGTGCTGGCGCAACGCGCCAAAGACAACCCCAACTTTTTTGTAGCCCTGGCCGCTAGCGCACAGGGCAAGTTTTTGCCGCAACCTGGCGCGGTGTTGATTAAAGATGCCGCAGGTAATGTGCTGGGCGCAGTCGGTGCCAGTGGCGGCACAGGCGATGAAGACGAGCTCATTTGCATGGCCGGGGTCGAGGCCGCGGGTCTCATCCACGGGTAATTCGTCTAAACGGCCCCACAGATTGCCCGCAGACTGTTTTCAGCAAAGCAGTCGCTACGCAATGCATAGCGGGTATCTTTCCCTTAGTGCTGTGGCACGGCAAGGCGATGCAACAACGGCAGTAATGATTTAGGAATGGAATAAGACGGTCAATTTTTGAATGCATCGTGTATACGACTTTAATTGCACGGAATAAAAACGCCTTACACCTTGGAAAAATTACTCCACCGTCACGCTCTTGGCTAAATTACGCGGTTTGTCCACATCCGTCCCCCTCGCACACGCCGTGTGGTACGCCAGCAATTGCAGGGGCACCACATGCAGGATGGGTGACAGCGCGCCGTAGTGCTCGGGCATGCGGATGACGTGGATGCCTTCGGCGTTTTCTATTTTGGAATCCGCATCGGCCAGCACATACAGCACGCCGCCTCGGGCGCGCACTTCTTGCATATTGCTTTTGAGCTTCTCCAGCAGCGCGTCGTTGGGCGCTACGGTCACCACCGGCATCTCGCTGGTCACCAGGGCCAGGGGGCCGTGTTTGAGCTCGCCTGCGGCATAGGCCTCGGCGTGGATGTAGGTGATTTCTTTGAGCTTGAGCGCGCCTTCCAGCGCGATGGGGAAGTGCAGGCCGCGGCCCAGGAAGAGGGCGTTTTCGTACTTGGTGAACTGCTCCGCCCAGGCGATGACTTGCGGCTCCAGCGCCAGCACGCTTTGCAGCGCGACGGGCAGGTGGCGCATCTCGGCCAGGTAGCTGGCTTCTTGCGCATCGCTCAAGCGGCCTTTGGTTTGCGCCAGAGCTAGCGTGAGCAAGAACAGGCCTGCCAACTGCGTGGTGAAAGCCTTGGTCGACGCCACACCAATCTCCACGCCTGCGCGGGTGATGTAGGCGTGCTTGCATTCGCGCACCATGGCGCTGGTGGCCACGTTGCAGATGGTCAGCGTGTGCGCCATGCCCAGGCTGCGGGCGTGCTTGAGGGCGGCCAGGGTGTCGGCCGTCTCACCCGACTGGGTGATGGTGACGACCAAGGTGTTGGGGTTGGGCACGCTGTCGCGGTAACGGTACTCGCTGGCAATTTCGACTTGGCAAGGGATCTTGGCAATCGATTCCAGCCAGTACTTGGCCACGCTGCCGCTGTAGAAGCTGGTGCCGCAGGCTAGTATCAGCACGTTGTCGATGGCTTTGAAGGTGTGAAACGCCCCTTCGCCTGGCTTGGCGTTGGCACCGTCGAACAGCTCGGGCGTGATGCCCACCACGCCTTCCAGGGTGTCGCCAATGGCGCGCGGTTGTTCAAAAATTTCTTTTTGCATGTAGTGGCGGTAGGGGCCCAGCTCGGCAGCGCCGCTGTGGGCTTGCACGGTTTTGACTTCGCGCTCTACGTGCTGGCCGGTTGCGTCTTCGATCCAGTATTTGCCCAGCTGCATGTCTACCACGTCGCCCTCGGCCAGGTAGACGATTTGGTCGGTCACGCCGGCCAAGGCCATCGCGTCGCTGGCCAAGAAGTTCTCATTGGCTTGCGCACTGCCGGTAGCCTTGGCGCCTACGCCCAAGATCAAGGGCGAGCCGGCGCGCGCGCCGATGACGCGGTGCGGCTCGTCTTTGTGGAACACGCCCAGCGCGTAGGCACCGTGCAGGTGTTTGAGCGCGGCCTTGACGGCGTCAAAAATATCGCCGTCGTACAGGCTGTCCACCAAATGGGCAATGACTTCGGTGTCGGTCTGGCTGACAAACACATAGCCTTTGGCTTGCAGGTCTGTGCGTAGTTGCTCGTGGTTTTCAATGATGCCGTTGTGTACCAAGGCGACACGCGGTGGTTTGGCCGCTGCACCTGCAGATCCATCGGGTTTGTCACCCGCTTCGCCGGTGCCGTGGCTAAAGTGCGGGTGCGCGTTATGCACCGCAGGCGCGCCGTGGGTGGCCCAGCGGGTGTGCGCTATGCCGGTGTGGCCTTCGAAGGCGTGGCCAGCGGCTTTGTCTGCCGCTATTTGCGCGCCCAGCTCGGCGACGCGGCTGGTAGTACGGGCGCGTTTCAGGCCCCCGGCATGGACGGCCACGCCACAGGAGTCATAGCCACGGTATTCCAGGCGCTGCAGGCCTTGGACTAAAACAGGGACGATGTTGCGATCAGATACTGCGCCGACGATGCCACACATGGTGAACTCCTTTAAATGGAACGACCCGAATCGTAAGCTGGTTCATTGGAAATTAAATATTGAAATTCAATAAAAAATGGTGTTTAATTTCTCTAATGTTAAAATTATTAAAAATATTTCAAAAAATAATTATTTATGGAATTAAATAACGAAATCTTAAATCTGGACGCTATCGATCTGCGTATTTTGAGCGTATTGCAAACGGACGCCTCCCAAAGTAACCAAGCCCTGGCAGGCCTAGTGCATGTCTCGCCGCCCACTTGCCTGCGCCGTGTAAAGCGGCTGACTGACCTGGGAGTGATCGAGAGGCACATCGCCATCCTCAGCCCTGACAAGCTCAAGGCCATGGTGGGCCACGGGCTTACGGCCATCGTGGAGGTCTCGCTCACCCAGCAAAACGCCGAGGCTTTGCAGGCTTTTGAAGCGCGCATGGCGCCAGAAAGCGCGGTGCAGCAGTGCTACCGCGTAAGCCCCGGGCCTGACTTTGTACTCATCGTGCATCTGCGAGACATGGGCGACTACCATGCTCTGGTACAACGTGTGTTTACGCAAGATGCGCAGGTGCGCAACGTGAAAGCATTTTTCAGCATTGTGCGCACAAAATTTGCTCCACAGATCGCTTTTTAATAATCAAATAAGCCTCCAAGCCAATAGAATATCGCGGGAGCAGCTATAAATATAATAGTGTAACCAATGACCACTCCACCACTGTCCCGCAGATCTGCGGCTGTCATTTTGCTTTTATTGGGCGTTGTTTTCGGTGCCAACCACGTAGCCGCGCGCATTGCGTTCGACCACGGCGTGGGCATCACCACGGCCGTGTTAATGCGCTCAGGGCTGACGGCTTTGGTGCTGTGGGCGCTGGTAGTGCGCCAGGGGCTGCGCGCCGGGGTGCACAGCCTGCCCATGGGGTGGATGCTGCTGCTGGGCGGCCTGATAGCGCTGCAAAGCTTGTGCCTGTACTCCGCCGTGGCGCGCATACCGGTGGCACTGGCCTTGCTGGTGTTTAACACCATGCCTGCGCTGTATGCAGTGCTCACCTGGGCGCTGGGTGGTCGCAGGCCTGGCGGCAAGTCGCTGCTGTGCATGGGCCTGATCTTGCTGGGTCTTGGCCTGGCTTTGGATGTGCTTACAGGCCTGTTTGGTACCTCGGCCCTGCGCATGGGTCCCCACGTAGGCGCAGGGGTAGCGCTGGGCTTTTGCGCGGCCAGTGTGATGGCCTGCGCGCTTTGGATTACGGAAAATCGCCTGCCCAAGGTCCCCGGCGCGGTGCGCAGCCTGTGGGCCATGGGCTTGGTGTTTGTGTGCATGCTGGCGGTCAGCTTGGGCGGCACGGGGCTGCTGCCCGGCGGCGCTGCATGGCCCAGAGACAGCACCGGCTGGGCCGCGCTCATCGCCTTGGTAATACTCTACGGCAGCGCGTTTTCCATTTGGTTTGTACTCATGCCCCGGCTGGACATGGCACGCAACGCCAGCTTCATGAATATCGAGCCTGTAGCCGCGCTGGTGTTGGCCTGGCTGCTGCTGGGCCAGACCTTGAGCGCGTGGCAGCTGGCCGGCGTGATGGTGGTGCTGACGGGTATTGTGCTGCTGGCACGCCTGCCTAAACCACAAGCGGTGTAGCTGCCCTCCCCTACCTGGCCCTAGCCGCGCAAGCAGCAAGCACTATGCGCCGGTATGGCTCAGTGCGCAGTGCTTACATGCCGTCGTTGGCGGCTGCATCATCCGAGGCATCTCCTGCATACACATGGCTGAATTCGCCGTCCAGCAAGATCATTAAAGGCCCGATGCTCTGCGCCCATTCGGGGCGTGACGCCGCGTCGGCGCTCAGGTAGGCGCTGCGCACCATCGCCAACATCTCCTGCTTGGAGGCTTGGCCACGCAGCATGGCCCACTTGGGGAACAGGCGCGGAGCTTGCATTACTTGCTCATACAGCTGGACGATACTGTGGTGGCGGGTATCGCTCTGAATCCGTGCCCACAGTGCGCGCACGGCCACCTCGGGGCCCTCCAGGTATTGGATATTCAAGCGCCCATTGGCTACCAGCACACCCGTAATGTCCTCACGCTGGTTGTTGCGCATTGCAGTTTCAAAAATTTGGGTCAACCCTTGCGGTGTTAATTCTGGCGCGCTCACGCTGCTGTACATCAGCCGCAGCAATAGTTCAGTCTGCTTGGTAGCCAAGCGCTATCCCTTGCGCGGCACTACCGCCAGGGCCCCGGTGAAATAAAAGGACGCCACATCAGGCACCAGAGTGCATTGGTCATGCTTTTTGGTGTTGGCCAGTAAGTGCGAAAAGGGCATCGGTCCAGAGCTGAATAAACGCAGCATCGCCAAATGCCGCAGCTCCAATGCTTTTGGATCCACGGGAGGAAAACGGCGCAGCCGCAACGCTTGCTCGCCGATGCTGGCGGGGAGCGCGTGCACCGCCTCGGGAACTGTCTGGCCGTAAAACCAGAGCAGGTGGTGCTGGTTGGTGGTGTCAAATTCACCCAGTTGGGTAGCTGGCGGCAGCGCCCCCTCGGGTGCCTCTTGCCATGCCAGGTCGCGTGCGGCATAGGTGGGCAAATTGCGGTGCACCCACACTTTTTTTTCCAGTGGCCCAAACATGGCCACCAGAGCGTGCGGCCCAAGGATGTGCATGCCGCGCTGAAGGGTGTTTTTGTGCCCTTCCCAGAGCAACTGCGCCAGGGCCGCATGGCCATCGCCGTACTGCGCGAATGGGGAGGGTAGAGAAGGCGGCTCGGTGCGGCTGGCACATGCGGCGAGGTAATCATCTACAGCGCCTTGCCAGAGGTTAAGGCTGGATGCAGAGTCATCCTGCTGTGGGTGCGCTGTGGCTGCATGCACCCCGCGCGCGGGGAAAGACCTGCGCCCAGAATTGCCTGAACTGCTGGGACTGGACACGGGCGGTTGGCCATGGTTGTCTAGCAGCGGGGGGAGCTCCCCCCGGCTGGCGATACGGCGAAGTAGCTGCTCTAGCATGGGTGTAAATCTGGGGCACACGGTGCGCACACAAATCGCAGGCCGTAGACGCTGCCGTACCCCATACGTGCCCATTGGTTGCGGCCAAATGCGGAAATTTTTTGAAAAATAAGCATACTTAAGTTTACGATGTTGCTGTTGCAACATTAAACGGTCAAGTCTAGATTATTTGGTAAAAAGTCACAAATAACAGTTAACTATCCCCCATTGTGGAGAGGTATTTTTAGACTGTTTTTTGACCACATGACAGGCTTGGTCACCTGCGGGCAAGTGCATGCCGGTAGGTGCCGGTGCCTGCGGTCAGGTGCCTGACGCCTCTGCCATGAGCGCCACCATCGAGAGGATGAGGATGCGGCTGTAGCCTTGGGATATGGCACCGACACCAGCCAGCAGCTTGAGTTGGTGCGCCAGCGTTTGGCGCGTCATTCCCAGCATGGATGCCAAGGCATCGTGGGACACAAAAACTTCTTTGCGTGCCTGGGTGGCCTTGGTGTCGTCGTCGTACGCCAGCAGCACAATGCGGCGCGCCGTGCGGGCGCGGGCCGAGCGCATGGCAAAGTCTTCCACCAAACCCAGCAGCATGCGGGTGCGCGCGGCGAGCAGCTCAGTCACGTGGCGGGCAAAGCTGGGCTCTTTCATCAGCTCGTTAAATGCTTCGGGCTCGACAATCAGTATCTCTGAGGCACCCACACTGCGCACATCCCGGGAACGAGACAAACCGTCTAGCAAGGCCAGCTCCCCAAACCACTGGCCTGGGTGTATGTAGCTCAGTATGGCCTCGCGCCCAGCCGCGCTGGTGGAGGACATTTTGAGCGAGCCGTCTACCAGCAAAATCAGTCCATCGCGGCGCTTGCGCACCGACTGGCCTTGCGTCATGGCCAGTTGGCCATCGCTCAGGACCATGCTGCGTGACGAGCGAATCAAGGCGGATTGTTGCGATGCGCTCAGGGTGGCGAACCAACGGTTGTTAGTGACCAATTTGGACAATGTGTTAAACAGTGGCGGTGGTGATGTAAGCATATGTCAAACTTCCTTACTGGATCCTACGTGGCATGTTGCGCCAATTTACAGCAATTCACTAGCTTCACCATGTGAAACTAAGGTACCTGCATGGTAACGGGCAAAGCCAATTAGCGTGCAAATTGGTGTTGCTAATGCCGAACGCTATGGGGCTATTAGCATATAGTGTCGTAAAAACCCAAACACAACGGTTGCGTATTTAACAAACCATCGTTTAATGTAAATAGGCTAACAGTCGCACATTATCCCTTTTTGACAGGCCTTGTCCAGCCTTGCAGAGTTACCTGCTTGCCACGCGCTACGCTCAAGGTGCCAGCCGCCGTGCTTTTGGTAATGGTTGAGCCGCCGCCGACCGTGCCGCCTTGGCCAATAGTTACCGGTGCTACCAACACGCAGTTACTACCAATGTGCACATCGGCCTCGATGATCGTACGGTGCTTGTTGGCGCCATCGTAGTTGGCGGTGATGCTGCCTGCGCCATAGTTGACGCGCTCACCCACCGTGGCGTCGCCCAAGTAGGCCAAATGGTTGGCTTTTGCGCCTTTGGCCAAAGTAGAGTTTTTGACTTCCACAAAATTGCCAATGTGCACTTCTTCGCCCAGTTGCGCGCCGGGACGCAGGCGCGCGAAAGGGCCGATCAGAGCACCCGCGCCCACCGATACGCCGAGTTTCTCACCGTCGATATGCGTGAAGGGGTGGATCACCGCGCCGCGCGCAATGGTGGCGTTGGCAATATGGCAATGGGCACCAATCTGCACGTCGTCGCCCAGCACCACGTTACCTTCAAAAACGCAGCCCACATCGATGCTGACATCTTGGCCACACTGCAAGCTGCCGCGCACATCAAAACGCGCTGCGTCCATCAGGCGCACGCCCTGCTCCATCAGCGCGTAAGCTTGGCGCTTTTGGTATTGGCGCTCAAGTTCCTGCAGTTGCACCGGGCTGTTCACGCCCGCTACCTGCACGCCATCGGTGGTTTTTACTGCGACACAACCGGTACCGTCTTGCACCGCCATGTTGACAATATCGGTGAGGTAATATTCCTTTTGCGAGTTATTGTTTTGCAATTGGCCCAGCCAAAGTTTCAGCTGCGCGGTGGGTGCGGCCAGGACGCCGCTGTACCACTCAGTCAAAAGGCGCTGTTCTGGGGTAGCGTCTTTGTGCTCCACGATAGCTTGGACTGCTTCGCCAGTGCGCACGATGCGGCCGTAGCCTGCAGGGTCGCCACATTCCACCGTGAGCAAGGCCAGGCGCTGTCCATCGCAGGCCGTTACCAAAGCCTGCAAACTGGCAGCCTCAATCAGTGGCACATCGCCGTTCAGTACCAGCGTGATGCCGTCACTGCCCAGCGCCGGCACGGCCTGTTGCACGGCGTGGCCGGTGCCAAGCTGCGGTTCCTGGGTGACAAACTTCAAAGCTAAATCAGGGGTAGCCTTCTGAAATGTTGCGCATGCAGCTGTGACTTGCGTGGCGCCATGGCCGGTAATGGTAATGATGCTGCGCGGCTTTAGCGTAGCAGCGGTGTCAACTACATGGGCAAGCAAAGCGCGCCCGGCCAGCTTGTGCAACACTTTAGGGTGTTTACTCTTCATACGGGTGCCTTTGCCCGCCGCCATGATGACAATGTCAATGTTCATAATTCAATTCCGCCGTTGTGTGCTGATTATGCTTGTGGTTGCGCTCTTGCCAGCCTGCAGCGCCATAAAAATAGCCTACAACCAAGCCCCTGACCTGACCTATTGGTGGCTAGACAGCTACTTGGACTTTAACGGCCAGCAAACCCCCAAGGTGCGCGATGAGATCAACAAGCTGTTTGCCTGGCATCGGGCCAACCAACTGCCCAAAGTGGCCGCCCTGCTGCAAAAAACCCAAGCCCAGTTGCCCGGCGCCGTCAGCCCAGAGCAAACCTGCGCCGTGTTTGATGAAGTGCGCGGCCTGTACGATGCCATCATTGACAAAGGTCTGCCCGCCGTCACAGAGCTGGCCAGCAATATGGACCCTGAGCAGCTACAGTACCTGCAGCGAAAATACCAAAAGAACAATGACGAGTATGTGCGTGACTACATCACCGGCAAACCCGAGGAGCGTGATGCCAAGCGCCTCAAGCAAGCCGTGCAGCGCAGCGAGATGATTTACGGCAAGCTGGACGATGCGCAAATCGCAGCGATCCAGCGGGCGATTCAAAAATCCAGCTTTAACGCGGTGCTGGGTTTGAAAGAGCGCCAGCGCAGGCAAAAAGACGCCATCGACACGCTGGCCAAGCTGGCTGCCGATAAACCCGGCCCGCAGCAAGTGCAAAGCGCCTTGCGCGCCTACCTGGAGCGCAGCACCAAATCGCCTGATCTGGCGTACCGGGCGTACAGCGAAAAAATGGTCAAGGAAAGTTGCGACTCATTCGCCGCAGTGCATGCCAGCACCAGTGCAGAGCAACGTGCCAACGCCGTGATGACGCTCAAAAGCTATGAAGCGGATATGCGTTTACTGGCTGCACAGCGCTGATAGACACTATTATTTTTATAGCTCCTCCCGCGATATTCTAAAGGGCCGTAGGCCAATTTAGACTCTAAAATAGGTTCAAAACAGGCTGAAAAAAGCTAACTGCGCGCCAATACCGGCTTGAGCGCATTGCCGGTATGGGTTTTGAGCTTT
>JAYVDN010000267.1:0-3256 GCA_043749385.1 Polaromonas sp. | reverse complement strand
CCATTTTTATACCGCAGGTCTTGCGGAATACATTACGTTGAACTAAACCGCTGGCGCGGTGGTTGATCTGCAAAGACAGCCACCGCGTTTTGCTTTGCGCGGCACTTGCGTTTAGGCGCGATCAGCAGAAACCTTCGGGTTGGGGAATATTCCCCGGCTTTGAAGGAGAAACCTCATGACTGAACTACGCCAACGCATGCTGGACGCCATGGTCCAGCGCGGCTTTGCCCAGCGCACCCAGGAAAGCTACATCAGCGCCATACGGCGCATGGCCAAACACTATCGGCGCGACCCATCGCTGTACACCCAGCAAGACGTGCAGGCCTACTTGCTGCACATGGTCAAGCAGGACAAGCTGTCCTACAGCAGCATGAACCAGGCCGCCTGCGCCGCCCAGTTCCTGTTTCAAACCGTCCTCGGACGCGGGCGCGAACACTTTCAAGTCCCCTTTGCCAAAGTGCCCGCCAAACAACCCGAGCTACTGGCGCGTCTGGAGATAGCGCGCCTGTTTGCGGTATGCCCCCATCCGGCCAAGCGAATGCTGCTGCAAACCATCTACGCCACCGGTCTGCGCGTCTCAGAGGCCTGCGCGCTCAGAGTTGCCGACATCGACAGCGCACCTGACCGGATGTGCATCCGAGTAGAAAGTGGCAAAGGCGGCAAAGACCGCTACACCCTGCTCAGTGCGACCCTGCTGGCCTTGCTGCGTGAGTACGTGCGCAACTTTCGCCCCGACACCTGGCTGTTTACCGACACCAGCGGCAAGGCTGGCATGAGCGTCGAGATGGCGCAGCGCGCCTACCAAGGTGCGCGCTTACGAGCACGTATTACTAAAAATGGCGGCATCCACACCCTGCGCCACTGCTTTGCAACTCACTTGCTCGAAGGCGGGGTAGACCTCTTCACCATCCAAAAGCTGCTCGGCCACAGCCACATCGCCACCACCGGGCGCTATCTGCACCTGATCAGCCCCCAGTTTCGAGCACCCCAGGGCGGCGATCCACTGGATTTACTGGCCGCGCTTAGCTTGTCCTGAAGACCTTAAGCGCTGCCCCGCATGGCCAGCTTGGCACAGGCGCTACGCCAGCACGGCGCAGCGTACCTGCAATCGCACGTTCTTAGCACCTCACAGGCCAAGGCTTGGCGGGCGATTGCGGCCTGCCGTACTGCTGCGCTGGGTGGCCAGCAACTGAGCTGTGCGACTTGCGGGCACAGCCACTGGCAGTATCACTCGTGCCGCAACCGGCATTGCCCTACCTGCGGCGCGCGTGCCAAGGACGCATGGTTGCAAGGGCGCCTGGCCGAAGTGCTGCCAGTGCCGTATTGCCATCTGGTGTTCACACTGCCGCACAGTCTGAATGCCTTGTATGGTGCCCATACCAAGTGGGTGATTGACACTGTGTTTGCCTGCACGGCACAAACCCTGGCCGAGTTTGCGGGCAACCCCAAATGGATGGGGCTGGCCGGTGGTACACCGGCCTTCAGCTTGGTGCTACATACCTGGACGCAGGACTTGCGCCTGCACATTCACCTGCATGCTGTCATGGCCTGCGGGGTACTGGGCACAGATGGCAACGGTCGTGGCCAGTGGCATATGCCGTCACGCAAGCCCGATTTCTTGTTTCCTGTACAGGCGCTGTCAAAGGTGTTTCGCGGTAAATTCATGGCGGCTCTGGCAGCAGCGCATCAATCGGGCAAGCTTGAGCGTGACCCGCAGGGCGATGATCAAAGCTGGCGGGCGCGTCAGCGCCAGCTCTACCAGCATGCGTGGGTGGTGTATGCCAAGACCCCATTGGGCGGGCCGACCCAGGTGCTGGAGTACCTGTCTCGCTACACGCACCGCACAGCCATCAGCAATGAGCGCATTCGCTCAATCAGCGAGCACGAGGTGGCGTTCAGCGTGCGTGCTGACGATCATGGTGGCAAGCGACTGGTGCGTCTTGACGGCGCTGAGTTTGTGCGCCGCTTCATGCTGCACATCCTGCCCAGCGGCATCAAGCGGATTCGCCACTATGGGGTGCTGGCATCAAGCTGCAAAGCAGTCAAGCTGGCAACAGCCCGCGCAGCCTTGCACATGCCAGCACCCGACTTGCGGGCGCTGGAGTGCGCCCAGGCATTCATGGCGCGGGTGGCCATGCTCGATGTGGGCTTGTGTCCGTGCTGTGGGCACGATCGTTTGCGGGTAACGGCGGTGCTCGCCGGTCTTGGTCGGTTGCCAGCGCCAGGTGGGTCGGTGTTGCAGCACAACCGAGGTCCACCTTGAATGCAAGGTATCGCATCACGTATCAACCGATCTTGGCTTGGCCGCGCAAGCCCAGCCGGAATAGCGCTGCGTGTTGCGTCAGCGCTTGCGTATTTGCACGATGCGCACACTGCCTGGCTGCGGCTAGCCAGCGCGATTGCCGAAAAAGCGGGTGCACCAAGCCGCATATGAGCCGCATCTGAAGTCATAATTTGCGCATGACAAAGCACGCCAAGCTTACAAACCCCTATGCCGCCGACCAGCACCTGTTTGGTGTGGCGGTTCAGTCCAACAAGGTTTATCTGCCGCCTTTGCGTTCTCGCGCTCTGGCGGACATCGCGGCGCGGCAGATAAACGCTATTCGTTAAGGGGCACAAATGGAGCGCGGTGGTGATCAACGGACGAAAGACGACATTAGCAAGTACGGCTGCAGTGTCATGCATGTGTTCGATGCCGAGGGCGACCTTCCGTCCTTCGCCTACTCGATCGGGATTCAGCAGGAGACTGGCGCACCGGAAGCCTTTGTTATTGGCCTCAAGCGACCAATGGCCCACTCTGTCATCAACGAACACAACAGACGGGCTCGCGAGGGTGATCGGCTTGAGATTGGCAAGTATTACGACGGATTTCTTGGCGGGTTTGAGGTATGCATAGGCGCGGTACCACGGTCAGCTTACGACGAGTACTTTGGTCAAAACATTGATTTCTATGGCGGGCGAGAATTCGACGTAGTTCAGATCGTCTATCCGACTACCAAGGGTGTTTGGCCTTGGGCGCCTGAAGCGTCAGAGTCGTTTATTCTGGGGCAACCCATACTCGCGAAGAAAGGCTGAACCCATGCCCCTTAACATGCCAATCGACACGGACCCACAACTGAAGGATGCGGCTACGCCGCAGGTTGTTGTGGTCCGGTCATCTCTACGTTGAGGCTGTAAAAAAACGTCCCTTACTGGCAATTCCCGTCAGCCTCCGCGTGGCGCAAAACGTTGTATTCATATCCCCAACGTACCCCGC
>JAYVDN010000266.1:0-4951 GCA_043749385.1 Polaromonas sp. | reverse complement strand
TTATGCACAGGATCACAAACATTGAAATTACTTAAAAACAACTTGACTTTGAACACAGTTGCTCCTTTATGCCGCTGCGCTGTGCACACCAAGCGCCAGAGCTGCGTCTGGGTATGGTTGAGGGGTACTCTGTGGATCGTCGACCATGATCGCGAGAGTACGCCGTCGGTCTGCTCCTGTACAAGACTCGCCCAGTCCTCTTCAGAAACGGCCGCATAGCTGAACTAGCACCTCCGACCTGATCCGGTGCAAAACAAAGACAAGCCCAAAGCGCCTTGGCCCCGTTTCTCCCTGTGCAACGCACATTTGCGACAATACAGGCTATGACTTCACCGCGCACTTTGCAAGACTGGCTAACCTATATCGAGGGTTTGCACCCCAAGAACATTGAGATGGGGCTGGACCGGGTTCGTGCGGTGTGGCAGCGCACGGGCTTGTCGTTGCAATGCCCGGTGATTACCGTTGCGGGTACCAACGGCAAGGGCTCTACCTGCGCCATGCTCGAATCGATCTACACCCAGGCTGGCTACCGCACGGCGGTATACAGCAGCCCGCATTTGGTGGACTTTTTAGAGCGTTGCCGGATTGCGGGGCAGAACGCGGACGCTGTGGATTTTATAGCTGCTTGCGCCTTGATCGAGAGTGCTAGGGTCGATACCAAGCCTGAAATACCGCTCACCTACTTTGAATTCACCACCTTGGCCTTTTTCGCCCTTATGGGGCAAAAGAGCATTGACGTGGCGATTTTGGAGGTGGGGCTGGGCGGCAGGCTGGACGCGGTCAACATCATTGACACCGACTGCGCCATCATCACCAGCATTGACCTGGACCATATGGAGTATCTGGGCAATAACAGGGAGAGCATAGGCTTTGAAAAGGCCGGCATTTTGCGCGCTGGCAAACCGGCCATCGTGGGCGACCCGATGCCGCCGGGCAGCATTGCCAAGCATGCCAAGGCCATTGGGGCCGACCTGTACCTGATGGGCACTGACTTTAACTTCAGCGGTGACAAGCAGCAGTGGGGCTGGGCTGGGCGCGACGCGCAGCGCCAGCCGCGCCGCTACGCGGGGCTGGCTTACCCGGCGCTGCGAGGTGCCAACCAGCTCATTAACGCCAGTGGCGTGTTGGCGGCGATTACCGCGCTGCGCGAAAAGCTGCCCGTTACCGCGCAGGCGGTGCGCAACGGCTTTGCGTTTGTCGAGCTGCCCGGGCGCTTTCAGATCGTGCCGGGCCAGCCCACGCTGGTACTGGACGTGGCACACAACCCGCACTCGGTGGCCGCCCTGGCGGCTAATCTGGACGCCATGGGTTTTTACCCCACCACGCATGCGGTGTTTGGCGCTATGGCCGACAAAGACCTGGCCGCCATGTGGCCAAAAGTGTCGCCGATGGTCGATAAATGGTACTTTACCGACCTGCCCACGGCCCGCGCAGCCACGGCTTTGGCCCTGCAAACGCAGTGGGCCGCGCAAAACCAGCGCACAGATACGGCCAGCAGCACTTACACCTCGCCACAAGCCGCGCTGGACGCTGCGGTAGCTGCCGCCGCGGCAACCGATAGAATCGTGGTGTTTGGCTCGTTCTACACCGTCGGGGGCGTTTTGCAGCATGGCACCCCGCGTTTAGGCGCCAAACACTTGGGCACATCATCCGATGCAGCCTCTCATTAGTTGGGCAGGATTTTCATGGCTTGGTTTAATTTTGGCAAAAAAGGCAATGGCATGAACGCCAAAGCATCGGTGCAAAAGCCGGTTGAAACGGTAGACGCCATGCGCCAGCGCGCCAAGTACCGCTTGATAGGCGCCGTGGTGCTGGTGCTGGCCGGTGTGGTGGGCTTTCCCATCCTGTTTGACAGCCAGCCCCGGCCTGTGGCGGTGGACATGCCGATTGAGATTCCCGACAAAGCCAAGGTACGGCCATTGGGCGCGCCCGCCCCTTCCGTAGCAACTGCCTCCTCTGCGCCCGCAGTGGCAGCCAAGGTGGACGACAGCGCCAGCTTGTCAGGCAAAGAAGAAATCGTTACTACCTCCAAACCCGCTAGCAAGGCCGTAGACAAAAAACCCGCAGCTGCTTCGAACAATCCGCAAGATGCCAGCAAAGCCATAGCCGGTGGTGCTGCGGTAGCTGCTGCCGCAGCCACGGCTGCGGGGGCTTTGAAAAATACCGACAAAGCGGCAGACGATGCCGCCAAAGCCGCAGCGGCAAGTGACAAAGCGGCCGCAGATAAAGTGGCCGCAGATAAAGTGGCGACAGACAAAGCACGCAAACTCGCAGAAGAAGACAAGGCCAAAAGGCTCAAAGCGCAAATCGCCGAAAAATCCGCTGCCGACAAAGTGGCAGAGGCCAACCGTGCCAAAGCCCTGTTGGATGGCGGTGCATCGCCGTCCAAACCAGCCGCTGCAGCTACTGCGCCCGTAGTCGCTATGGCACCCGCAGTAGCAGGCGAGACGCGCTACATCGTGCAGTTCGGCGCCTTCAGCGATGCCGACAAAGCCCAAGAGGCGCGGCGCAAAGTGGAAAAAGCGGGTTTAAAAACCTACAGCCAAGTCGCCAAAACCCCTGACGGTGAGCGCATCCGCGTGCGCGTGGGGCCGTTTACCAACAAAGACGAGGCCGATAAAGCAGCGGCCAAAATCAAAGCGCTGGATTTACCTGCGTCTATTTTGACTTTGTAGTTTTGACCCTGTAATTTTGACCTTGTTATTTTGATACATAAAGTACTCTGTTTGATAGCTACCCGTTTGAGCCATACTTTTCACGGGCGCAGCGTATGAGCCTAAGCACACTCGACTGGATTTTTCTGGGCGTGCTGCTGCTGTCCATGCTGATAGGCGTGTGGCGCGGGCTGGTGGTAGAGGTGCTGTCGGTGCTGGGCTGGATTGCAGCATTTGTGGTGGCGCAAATGTTTGCTACTACTGTGGGGCAGTGGTTGCCGATGCAAGGCGATGTGCCGCAACTGCGTTACGCGGCAGGTTTTGCACTGGCCTTTGTGGGCACGCTGATGGCGTCCAGCTTATTGGCCTGGTTGGTAAAAAAAATGCTGGCCTCAGTTGGGCTGAGCGGGCTTGACCGGTTGTTGGGCGCAGCCTTTGGCTTGGTGCGCGGGGTGATTATTCTGCTGGCTGTGGCCACGGTGGTGTTGATGACACCCATGAAGACGAGTGCATCGTGGCAGCAGTCCATCGGTGCAGGGGTTTTGTCCACCGTGCTTAAGGGACTCAAGCCAGTGTTACCAGACGAGTTGGGTAAATTTATCAGCGCTGCGGGCATGCCGCAGTTGCAAAGGGGTTGTGTATGTGTGGAATCGTAGGCGTAGCTTCTAGCGCGCCCGTCAATCAGTTGATTTATGACGCGCTGCTGCTTTTGCAGCACCGTGGGCAAGATGCCGCAGGCATCGTCACCCAGCTGGGTACCAAGTTTTACATGCACAAGGCCAAGGGCATGGTACGCGACGTGTTTCGCACCCGCAATATGCGCTCGCTGCCCGGCAATATGGGCCTGGGCCAGGTGCGTTACCCCACGGCGGGCAACGCCTTCAGCGAAGAAGAGGCCCAGCCCTTTTACGTCAACGCGCCCTTTGGCATCGTGCTGGTGCACAACGGCAACCTCACCAATGTGCCCGTGCTCAAAGAGCAATTGTTCAACACCGACCACCGCCACATCAACACCGAAAGCGACACCGAAGTGCTGATCAACGTGCTGGCGCATGAGCTGGAGTTGTCCACGCGCGGACTGCCGCTGAAAACCGCCGACGTGTTTGCCGCCGTACGCGGCGTGCACGCGCGTATCAAGGGCTCCTACGCCGTCGTGGCGCTCATCGCGGGTCATGGCCTGCTCGCCTTTCGTGATCCGTTTGGTATCCGGCCTTTATGCATGGGCAAGAGCGCCGACGGGACCGTCATGCTGGCCAGCGAGTCCGTCACGCTGGAGGGCACGGGCCACCATTTTGTGCGAAACATCGCGCCCGGTGAGGCCGTGTTTGTCGACCTGCAAGGCAATGTGCACGCCGAGCAGTGCGCAGCCAAAACGCAACTTAACCCCTGCATTTTTGAATTCGTTTATCTGGCCCGGCCCGACTCGGAGATGGACGGCATCTCGGTCTACCAAGCGCGTCTCAATTTGGGCGAGGCACTGGCCAAGCGCGTCATCTCCACCGTGCCGCCCGACCAGATTGACGTGGTCATCCCCATCCCCGAGTCATCCCGCCCCAGTGCCCAGCAGCTGGCGCATCTGCTAGGCTTGCCGTACCGCGAAGGTTTTGTGAAAAACCGCTACGTAGGCCGCACCTTCATCATGCCCGGCCAGGCGGTGCGCAAAAAATCGGTGCGCCAAAAGCTCAACACGATCAACAGCGAATTCAAGGGCCGTAACGTGCTGCTGGTAGACGACTCTATTGTGCGCGGCACCACCAGCAAAGAGATCGTGCAAATGGCGCGTGATGCCGGTGCCCGCAAGGTCTACATGGCCAGCGCGGCACCGCCGGTACGTTACCCCAACGTGTATGGCATCGACATGCCCACCAGCGAAGAGCTGGTAGCCCATGGCCGCACGAACGAAGAAATTCGACTGCTCATTGGTGCGGATGCATTGATTTACCAAGAGGTTGAGGGCATGAAGGCGGCGATTGGCAAACTGAACCCGGCGATTCAAAACTTTGATGCGAGTTGTTTTGACGGTGTGTATGTGACGGGTGACATCAATAACGACGACGTGAAGCGCATCAACGAGAATCGTGTGGGTACGCAGGAGAACGAAGACGATACCTCGCGGTTGGCGTTGCCTAATCCGAGTTGAGACGTTGCGGTAGATCGGTGTAAATTGCGCCCGTCTGTGCTCGCTCTGGCACTTGGTGTGCACAGCTCCGCGGCTGTCCCCCGGCCTGCGGCCTCCTCCTTTATGCCGCTGCGCTGTGCACACCAAGCGCCAGGGCTGCGTACTGGTTTGGTTGGGG
>JAYVDN010000265.1:0-3333 GCA_043749385.1 Polaromonas sp. | reverse complement strand
CCCCAACCAAACCAGTACGCAGCCCTGGCGCTTGGTGTGCACAGCGCAGCGGCATAAAGGAGGAGGCCGCAGGCCGGGGGACAGCCGCGGAGCTGTGCATACCAAGTGCCATGGCGAGCACAGCCAAGCACCTAAGCGCACACAGAGTCTATGCACGCACAAACCTAACGCAAGCACCTGCATATACGCAGGGCTACAAATTGAACGCCGCCCGCAGCCCCATAGCATCCCGCCAACGCCGCAAATGCACATGCTGCTCACCCGGTTTGATGCGCACTACACGCGCAAAATCCACCGCCACCACCGCTGTGATGTCAGCCACGCTCAGCTGCCCGGCGGCAATAAAGTCGCGCCCGGCCAAGTGCTGGTTCAGCATGTCAAAAAAGTGCTGCACGCGCAGCAGGCCGCGCGCTGCCAGCTCGGGGATTTGCGGGTAGTCTACCGGGCCGGGCAGCGCGCGGTTGGCCATGGCTGGGGCGCTGTTGCGCAGGGCTTCGGCTATGGCGACGAGGCCTTCAAACTCCATGCGCCAGTGCCAGCTAGCAATCTCGGCTTTGTCCAGCGCGCTGCTGCCTAGCAGGGGTGGATGCGGGTAACTTGCCTCAATGTAGGCGGTGATGGCGGCGTTGTCGGTAAGTACAGCGCCCTCATCGGTACGAAGAGCAGGCACGGTGCACTGGGGGTTGATGGCGCGGTAGGCATCGCCCAGTTGTTCGCCTCTGCGCAGGTCGATTTGCACAGTCTCGTGCGGCACATCCTTTTCGGCCAGCAAGATGCGGGCGCGGCGGGGGCTAGGGGCTGTGGCGCAGTCGTAGAAGGTAATCATGTCTTGGCTTGATCGTCTTTTGCAACCGGGTTTGCAGCCAGCTTGGCCGCCAGTGCGGCAAAGTCGGCTGCATCGTGCCGCTCTGGCAACTGGCTCTCGGCCGCTCCCCAAGTGCGGTTAACCATGCGGCCACGCTGCACTGCGGGGCGCTTGGCGATGTCATCCGTCCAGCGCATGACGTGGGTGTAGCTTTGCACTTGCAAAAACTCTCCCGCCTCGTAGAGCAGCCCCTTGGCCAGTGTGCCGTACCAGGCCCACACGGCCATGTCGGCGATGGTGTAGGTGTCGCCGGCCAGGTAAGGGCTCTGGGCCAAGCGGCGGTCTAGCACGTCCATTTGGCGTTTGACTTCCATGGCGAAGCGATCGATGGGGTATTGCATTTTGCTGGGCGCATAGGCGTAGAAGTGGCCGAAGCCGCCGCCCAAGTAGGGCGCGCTGCCCATCTGCCAAAACAGCCACGACAGGCATTCGGCTTGCGTTGCCGCATCCTTGGGCAAGAAGGCTCCAAACTTTTGCGCCAAGTACAAAAGAATAGCACCCGACTCGAACACACGAATCGGAGCGCTGGGGTTGCTGCGGTCCAAAAGCGCGGGGATTTTGGAGTTGGGGTTGACGGCGACAAAGCCGCTGCTGAACTGGTCGCCTTCATTGATTTTGATCAGCCATGCGTCGTACTCCGCGCCCACATGGCCCAGAGCCAGCAGCTCTTCGAGCATGACGGTGACCTTCACGCCGTTGGGCGTGGCCAGCGAGTACAACTGAAACGGGTGCTTGCCCACCGGCAAGTCTTTGTCATGCGTTGCGCCTGCAATCGGGCGGTTAATGTTGGCAAAGCGGCCACCGTTGGCTTTGTCCCATGTCCACACGGTGGGCGGGGTGTAGTCGGCGGGGCTGTTGGGGGTGGTGGGTTGGGTGGCATCGGTCATGGGGTGGGTCTCTAAAAATTTATTGTCCGTTGAACGTGGGCGCATGCTTGTCCACAAACGCGGCTGCTGCGCCCTTGTGGTCGTCAGTCTCAAAGGTGCGGATCATGTGCACAGCCTCGGCGTCCAGCACGTCGGCCAGCGAGCCGCGCAGGCCTGCGTTGAGGTTGCGCTTCATGTAGCCGATGGCAATGGTGGGTAGAGCGGCCAGCTCGGCGGCCCAGGCGCGTGCGGCATCCGCCAGTTGCGCAGCGGGTACGGATCGGTTGACCAGGCCGATGCGCTGCGCCTCATCGCCGCGCAGCACCTGGCCGGTAAAGTACATTTCACGCGCCTTGGCTGCGCCCACGATGTGGTTCAAAAAGTAGCTGCCACCAAAATCGCCCGACAGGCCGACCTTGGAGAACGCAGTGGTCAGCTTGGCATCATCAGCCGCTATGCGCATGTCGCAGGCCAAGGCCAACGACAGCCCCGCGCCCGCCGCCGGGCCGGGGATGACGGCCAGCGTGGGCTTGGGCATGTCGTGCAGATAGCGACTCACCTCCATGCGGGCGCGCAGGTCGGTCACCTTCTGGTCAAACGTCATGGCACTGGGCGCACCTGCGGCGTTTCTGGCAAAGCCTTTCACGTCGCCGCCGGAGCAAAACGCTGCGCCGCTGCCGGTGAGCACCACCAGACGAATGGAGGAGTCTAGCGCCAAGCGTTGCAGGGCCTCGGCCAGCGCGGCCAGCATCTCGCGCGTCAAGGCGTTGCGCGCCTCGGGGCGGTTCATGGTCAGGGTGGCAATGCTGCCGTCGATCGTTTCCAGCAGGTCTTGGGTCAATTGGCGCTCCTTGGGTTGCAGGGTACGCTGCGATGTTACCGCCGATTACGCCAGCCGATTTGGCAATTGCACAGTGAGTACACAGCACTACATATTTAATAGCTGCTCCCGCGATATTCTATTGGCCTACAGCCCGGTTTGATACCTATTTCAAGCTGAAAAACGCGCCTGCATGCGCCCCAGCACGCCAAAATCTGTCTCCACCGTGTCACCGGCTTGCAGCTGTAGCGGCTGCATGCAAGTACCGGTGGTAACGATCTGGCCTGCGCCCAAGGTGATACCGAGGCTGCGCAGTTCATTGGCCAGCCAGGTGAGCGCCACGCGTGGGTCGCCCAGCACATTGGCACCGCTGCCCTCACGCGTGAGGCTGCGCGCAACGCCCTGCACGCTGGCGCGCACGGTGTGCTGCGACAAGTCCATGCTGCGCCATACGACGCTCGCTTGCGGGCCGAGGATAAATTCATGCGCGCACGCGTTGTCGGCGATGAGCTGCGGCTCGCCTGCGGTGACGAAGTTGGTAAAACGCGAGTCGGGCACTTCTATGCCCAAATGCAAATCAGCCACGGCGGCCATCACCTCATTCTCGCTGTACGGCACGTCGCGCGGCGCCAGGCTGCGCCCCATGCGAAAAACAAACTCCGGCTCGGCCACGCGCATGCGGTTGCCTGTGAGTGACAACCTTACGTCCTCAGCTTGCGCGCCCTGTGCACGCTCTCCCAGCATGTGCACGCGCTCAACCAGCAAACGCCCAGCAATGGGCC
>JAYVDN010000264.1:0-2545 GCA_043749385.1 Polaromonas sp. | reverse complement strand
GAACCTATTTGCGCAACGCCACGGATATTGCAGCCTAAGCCTCTGAGCAAATGGGGGAGGGAGAAAAAGTCAATTTCTACTTAATAGAACAGTATTGGCTGCGCGGCTGTCCTCCGTGTCGGCCTAGGGCCGACGACTCCCCCTTTATGCCGCTGCGCTAAGTGCACCACCGACCTGATCTTGCCAGTGTGGTGGGTGCTCCATCGCCATTGCAGACACTGTCTTTCCGGCGTGGAGGGCGTTCCAACGTCAGCGCAGACACGCCCTCTCCGGCGCAGCGTGTCTTGCGCCTTCGCATGCCCACCCTACTCGCTGCTCAGGTGCGTGGTTTGGACGGCGTAGCGGCATAAAGGGGGAGTCGTCGGCCCTAGGCCGACACGGAGGACAGCCGCGCAGCCGTCCAAGCCACGCACCTGGGCGTACAAGCAAAGAAACCCGGGCGTACAAGCCAAGCCTCGGCGTACTACCAAGCACCTCGCCGGACAAACAGCCGAGGCCACTTGTGCTAGCCGACAGAACTTAAGTGGCGCCCGGACGCATCCACACCAGGCACCGCTTGGCCCCCAGCCCCGGCACGTCCAGTGGTTCCACGTGAAACACATCCACATCCTTGGGCAGGGCGGCCAGCTCGTCCGCTGGGTGCTTGCCCTTCATGGCCATCCACACGCCTGCACCCTCGGCTGCTTGGCCGGCTGCAATGTCCGGCGCGGCTTGTTTCACGTGAAACCTGGTCAAGTTCACAAAGTCGATCAACGAGGAGAAAGCCCGGCTGGTGACGATGTCAAACGCCTCGGCCTTGAGCCCTTCTACCCGCGCATGCACGCCCCGCAGGTTGGGCAATTTGAGTGTCACCGCCGCTTGCTGGATAAAGGCGGCTTTCTTGGCCACCGTGTCTACACAGGTGACATCCAACTCAGGGCAGACAATGGCCAGCACCGTGCCCGGCAGCCCTGCCCCGCTGCCTACGTCCAGCACTCTGGCGGGGCGGCTGTGGGTGTGGCGGCGCAGGGGGGCCACGACGGCGAGTGAGTCCAGCAGGTGGTGCGTCAACATCTCGGGGGGGTCGCGCACGGCGGTCAGGTTATAAACTTTGTTCCACTTCTGGATCAAATCCACGTAGTCCAACAGCTGCTGTTCTTGGCTAGGCGTCAGTGCGATACCCAGCGTATGGAGTCCTTGCGATAGGCCGCTGGCCAGTGGGTGCGCTGAGGGTTTGGCTGGAGTGGCTGCTATGGAGCTGGGGGTAGACATAGAGGATGGGGAGCAATGGGTAGGGAGTGGTGGGTGGATGGGCATGCCGTGTACAGGCCAAAGCTGTTTTGCCATGGTATCAAGTCAAGACGGATCCCAGCAGTTGGATTTTTGGTTGGTGCTGGCCACCCAGTGCCGCAGGTTGGTGTTCACCAAGCCCTGCCCGCGTTTACCTGCCAGCCCTGAACCACCGCCTGCATCCAGCGCCTGGGCCATGCGCCAGCCTGCGCCCAGCTCGCTGGCGCAGCGTGCATTGGCTTGCGCCAGTGAGCCGATGACAAAGCCAGCTACGGGTGCAGTGGCTGCCAAAGTACCGCCCACCCAGGCTGCGTAGAAGTTTTCTCCCGCAGCGCCACCCTCGGCTTTGGGCTCCTTGGCCAAACCCACCGACTCGGCCGTGCTGCCGTCTTTCAGCACGCACAGCACAGGCAACGCGGTGCGGCAAGACGTGTCGCCTTGGGCGGGGTTGCATTGGTTTTTGTCTGGGTTGCCCATGTCTAATGGCGTTCCAGCGCACGCGCTGTACATCAGGCCGCTCGTTGCGTTGGGTAGCACGCCATGGCCAAAGGTCAGGCCGAACCGGTCGGGGCTGGCCACAGCGGTGGCGCCCTTTACGGCAGCAACCGGCGCCGCACTGGCAGCAGCCGAACCGGCGGTAGCCTGCTTGCCAGCACCCGGTGCCGCGTGAGCGGGCGTTTGGGTGACAGTCTTTTTGGCCATCCAATAAGGCACGATCAGTAAAAAGCACAGCACCAGCAAGATGCCCCACGCCCGCTGCGACAAAAACCCCAGTTGGCCCAGCCGGTGGCCCGGCCTGCGGCCCTGTCTCTGCATCATGCGGCTTGCTTCTGTCCGTCGTTGGCCGCCGGTTTGTCAAAACCTTTGAACTTGCTTTTCTTCAAATACACCAGCAGCAAAGAGATGGTGGCGGGTGTGATGCCGGATATACGAGATGCCATACCCAAGGTTTCCGGTTTGTGCTTGTTCAGCTTTTGCCGCGCCTCGATGCTCATGGAGCCTACTTGCATATAGTCCAGCTCGGTGGGCAAGCGCATGTTTTCATAGTAGGCGGCGCGGGCTATCTCGTCCTTCTGGCCGTCGATGTAGCCGGCGTATTTGATCGCGATTTCGATTTGCTCCACTACCTCGGGCATGGTTTCACGTGAAACACCAGCGACCAAGGTATCTGTAAGGGTCAAAGCGGGGTCGGTTAGCCTAGTGGCTAGCACGCCGTCTTTGCCCAGGGTTTGCATGCCCATCAGGTCGTCGTAGCTCACATCGGGGCGGCGCAATA
>JAYVDN010000263.1:0-4211 GCA_043749385.1 Polaromonas sp. | reverse complement strand
AAGGTGACGGCATGGCGCGGTGCGGCGCTGACGGCCAACGCGGTGCCCCAAGCACCTGCACCTATCACTATAATTTTCATAGCTGCTCCCGCGATATTTTAAAGGGCTAGAGCACTAAAAGGCATATATCCTGTGGCTTCGGTACGCGCTACCCGAAGGCTACGGCATGGGGCCAAGCAGTCGGGTAGCAATTACTGCGTAATGATCGACGCAGCAGGCTGTTGCTCGGCGTTTTGCGCCTGCTGCGACTCGTACATGGCCTGAAAGTTGATCTCTGACAAATGCACGGGCGGAAAGCCTGCGCGGGTGATCAGGTCGGCCACGCTGGCGCGCAAGTAGGGGTACACAATCTGCGGGCAAGCCACACCCAGGATGGGGCCCAGATTGTCGGCTGGCAGGTTGCGGATCTCAAAAATACCGGCTTGCTTGGCTTCTACCAGAAACACGGTTTTGTCTTTGATGGTGGTGGTCACGGTGGCTACCACGCATACCTCGTACATACCGTCGGCCACTGGCAAGGCTTCTACGCCCAGTTGAATGTCGATTTGCGGCTGCTCTTGATCGAGCAAGATGGCAGGCGAGTTAGGCTGCTCTAGCGACATGTCTTTAAGGTAGACGCGCTGGATGGAGAACACGGGAGCGGCGTTAGCGTCAGGGGCTGTGGTGTTGGGGGTATCGGCCATGGTGGGGTCTTGGTTAAGTTACAAAACAAAGCCCGCTTTGGTGCGGGCAATACGGGATTATCTCAGGGAAAAGGCTGGGTTTTCCTCAGGGCGGGGCGGGAGCGGACTTCAGGAACGCAGAGGGCGCAAAGGTTACGCAAAGGGCGCAAAAGGGGAGAAGAAAAAATACCAAAAAATTAAAAAAACATTCCGTCTTTGTTTGGAGTTCATTTTTTATTTTTTTTTGAAATTCAAACTCCGCGTTGTGTTTATTTCCCGCCCCTTCTTTTTTGGTTTTCTTTTTGCGTCCTCTGCGAAACCTTTGCGTCCTCTGCGTCCGGAAGTTGGTATTTAAATCCTGGTAAAAAGCAAACTACCCCTGCAAAAGAGGCACCAAGCCCCCCCTGCTATCCAAAGCCATCAGATCGTCACACCCACCCACATGCGTGCTGCCAATATAGATTTGCGGCACCGTGCGGCGGCCGGTGGTTTCCAGCATGGTTTTGAGGGCTTCGGGGTTGGTGTCGATGCGGATTTCTTCAATCTGCTCTACGCCTTTGCTTTTGAGCAGTTGTTTGGCGCGTACGCAGTAGGGGCATACGGCGGTGGTGTACATCTTGACGGCTTGCATAGCGGGGTTCCGAGCTTCGATTATTCTAAAAAGGGTATTGGGAAAATACGGGGTTGGCACCAGCAGATCAGGATTTTTCAATCGGCAGGTTGGCCGCTTTCCAGGCCTTCAGGCCACCGGCCAGGGTTTGCACGTTGCCAAAGCCCAGTGCTTTGGCCGCAGCCTCTACGCGCTTGGCGCGGGCACCGGTGGAGCACACCAGCACCAGGGGCAACGCTTTGTTTTTCACCGCGCCCGCCAGTTTGGCGTCGATATCGTTGACCGGGATATTTTTTGCCCCGCCAATATGCCCAGCCGCAAACTCTTCGGCTTCGCTCACGTCAATCACCACGGCTTTTTCGCGGTTCATCAGCTGCACGGCCGCGTCGGGCGACAGCGCGCCGCCGCCTATGACAGAGCCTTTGACCATGGGCCAAAACAGCATCGACGCCGAGCCGACGGCCACCGCCAACAGCATCCAGTTATCCACAATAAATTTCATTCAAATTCCAAAAAAACAGCCTGCGCTGGCCAAAAACGGCGCTGCGCCCAACCCTGTATTCTAAAATGGAAGCGGCTGCAAACCCGGCGAAGCGGTTTTTAACCACTTTTTACGCTCATTTTTCGTCACTTTTTCCTCACTTTTTCCTCACTTTTTCACCACACCATTTATGTACAAACTCGTGCTCATCCGCCACGGCGAATCGACCTGGAACCTGGAAAACCGCTTTACCGGCTGGACCGATGTAGACCTGACACCCACAGGCGTAGCGCAGGCCAAAAGCGCTGGCCACTTACTTAAAGCCGAGGGTTACGAATTCGACGTGGCCTACACCAGTGTGCTCAAGCGCGCCACCCGCACCCTGTGGCACACACTGGACGAGATGGACCGCACCTGGCTGCCGGTGGTGCACAGCTGGCGCCTGAACGAGCGCCACTACGGCGCGCTGCAAGGCCTGAACAAAGCCGACACCGCCAAAAAATACGGCGACGAGCAGGTGCTGGTATGGCGCCGCAGCTACGACACGCCGCCACCTGCGCTGGAGGTAACTGACCCGCGCAACGAGCGCGGCGACCTGCGCTACGCCAAGCTCAAGCCGTCCGACATTCCGCTCACCGAATGCCTGAAAGACACGGTGGAGCGCGTGATGCCCTTGTGGAACGAGTCCATGGCCCCGGCCATCAAGGCGGGCAAACGCATTGTGGTGGCCGCCCACGGCAACTCGATCCGCGCGCTGGTCAAATACCTGGACCACATTGGCGACGACGAGATTGTGGACGTGAACATACCCAACGGCATTCCGCTGGTATACGAGCTGGATGCGGACTTAAAACCCATTCGCCACTACTATTTGGGTGACGCCGAAGCGGCGGCCAAGGCAGCCGCAGCGGTAGCCAACCAAGGCAAAACGTAAAAACCTGCGTATTCGACCCTATTTCACGGGAACCCCGCCGGGCCGGGCTGCTCCAAGGTGTATATTGCTGCTGTATAAAGTAGTGCTTAACAGGGTCATTTGCATGAACACGAAATTCAAAATCGCAGGCTGGGTCACCATGGGTGCCGTCGCTGGCGCTTTAACCACCATCTCCATCCAGTCGGTGGCGCAGCGTGCGCTGGCCCCCTTGCCGCTAGAAGAGTTGCAACAACTCGCAGCGGTATTTGGCATGATCAAAACCGATTATGTCGAGCCTGTGGACGAGAAAAAACTGATCTCCGAGGCCATTACCGGCATGGTGGCCAGCCTGGACCCACACAGCCAGTACTTTGACAAAAAGTCCTTCAAAGAATTCCGCGAAGGCACCTCGGGCAAGTTTGTCGGCGTCGGTATCGAGATCAGCCAGGAAGACGGCTTGGTCAAGGTGGTCTCCCCCATCGAAGGCTCCCCTGCTTTCCGCGCGGGCCTGAAACCCAACGATTTGATCACCAAGATTGACGACACGGCGGTCAAAGGCCTGTCCATCAATGACGCTGTCAAGCGCATGCGCGGCGAGCCCAATACCAAAGTGATTCTCACCATTTTGCGCCGCGACGAAAACAACCGCGTCTTCCCGGTCACCATCACGCGCGAAGAAATTCGTAACGTGTCGGTGCGCAGCAAAGTGGTGGAGCCTGGCTACGCCTGGCTGCGCGTGAGCCAGTTCCAGGACCGCACGGTAGACGACTTTGCCCGCAAGCTGGAAGAAACCTACAAAGCCGAGCCTAACCTCAAAGGCCTGGTGCTGGACCTGCGCAATGACCCGGGTGGCCTGCTGGACGCCGCCGTGGCTATATCAGCCGCCTTCTTGCCCGAAAACGTGGCCGTGGTGTCTACCAACGGCCAGTTGGCCGAGAGCAAGTTTGTCTACAAAGCCTCGCCCGAGTTTTACCGCCGCAGCGGCGAAGACGTGATCAAGCGCCTGACTGCCAACACCAAAGGCATCTACAAAAAAGTGCCCCTGGTAGTGCTGGTGAACGAAGGCTCGGCCTCGGCCAGCGAGATTGTGGCCGGCGCGCTGCAAGACTACAAACGCGGCACCATCATGGGCAGCCAAACCTTTGGCAAAGGCAGCGTGCAAGTGGTGCGCCCACTGGGGCCCGACACCGGCATCAAGCTGACCACCTCGCGCTACTACACGCCTAACGGCAACTCCATCCAGGCCAAGGGCATCATCCCTGATGTGATGGTGGACGAGTCAGCCGAGGGCAACCTGTTTGCCGCCCTGCGCACCCGTGAGGCCGACCTGACCAAGCACCTGGACACCGGCAAAGGCAGCAGCACCGCGGACAAGGCAGCCGAAGATGCACGCCAAAAAGAGATAGAAAAATCCCGCGAAGAAGCGCGTAAAAAACTCGAAGAGTACAACAAGAAGCCCGAAGCCGAACGCAAAGTCCCCGAGTTTGGCAGCGACAAAGACTTCCAGCTGATCCAGGCCATCAGCAAGCTCAAAGGCGGCACCGT
>JAYVDN010000262.1:0-9873 GCA_043749385.1 Polaromonas sp. | reverse complement strand
CCTGCGGTGTCTACCTTGCGCACCAAGCCGCTGTGTTTAAAGTCGATCCCGTCTACGATGCCCACTGGCCGGGCGGTAATAAAGTTGCCGCTCATCACCCGCACGGTAGCGCCCGCCATCGGCGTGTTGGGCAGGCCCTGACTGAACGCCGCCTCTATCTCATAGCGCAGTTGCCCAGCCGCCTCTTGCGCGCAGTCCAGCGCCACGCCGTCGGTAATGCGAATGCCGTGCGAATACTTGGGCGCATGGCCCTTGGCGGCCAACTGCTCGTTCACCTGCGGGCGAAAGCCGTGCACCAGCACAATCTTCACGCCCATGCTCTGGATCAGCGCCAGGTCTTGCGCAATGGTCGTCAGCTTGCCCGCAGCGATGGCCTCGCCACACACCGCCACCACAAAGGTCTTGCCACGGTGCAGGTGGATGTAGGGCGCAACAGAGCGAAACCAGGGGACGAAGGTGAAGTTAAAAACGGTGGACATGGACAGGATTTGGCTATAAGTCTGATTGGTGTAACTGTACCTCAGTGTGTACCCGGTATGTAAAGCTGCGCTCGGTAGTGGTATTCCTGTCGGCCTGCGAGGCTTGTAGGCCGTTTAGCGATAGAAAATCATTGTTTAGCTGCGCCTTATGGGCCCGCATCAGGAGAATAGTATGAAATTTGGGAACACCCGGCAGTTAGCCACAGCTTTTGCGGCCTTGGCTGCTCTTGCCCTGAGCGGATGTATCGTGGCACCTGTCCAGCCTCGGCCTGTGGTCTACAACACTTATCCGGTGGTTGCGCAGGCTGCGCCTCCCCAGGAAGTTGTTTACGTGAATGTGGCGCCACCGCCCGTACAGGTGGAGGTGGTTCCCATTGTTCCGTTTGTGGGGGCTATATGGGTGAATGGTTTTTGGGGCTGGAATAGCGGCCGCCACCAGTGGCGGCCAGGTCACTACGTGCGCCCAGTCGTCGGCCATCGGTTTGTACCGCACCGCTGGGAAAATGCGGGCGGCAGATGGGTGCAACGCGGTGGCCACTGGGCCCGGTAGCAACGCCAGAGCAACAATGCGTCAGGCCGCTCTGGGTTGGGGTGGTCTACATCCGTGACGAGTTGTACGCCTTGAGGTGTGTGCGCTGCATCAAAGCGTGCTGCAAGCTGAACACTTCAAGCTGATCGGCATAGGGCATCAGCATCAGCTCGTCCCGCGCGACACGCACGCCCAACAGCGCAGCCATTTTGTGTTGGCTCACTTGTCCCTGTGCCAATAGCTCGTCGACGATTTGCAGCAGCAAGGCCACCTCGGTTTTGAGCACGGCTTGGGCTCTGGCGTATTCCTGTGCCAGCAAGGTCTCTATCTCCGCATTGGTGGGCACCACATCGGTGTTGAGGTTGTCGTCGCGGTCGTGCGTCACATCGGTGCGGCTTAAGCGGCTGCCAAAGCCGAAATGGCGCACGTAACGGGCGGCCAGTGCGGTGGCGTTTTTAAAGTCGCTCTCGCTGCCGGTAGTGCAGGCGCTGTCGCCAAACACCAGCGCCTCTGCGGCGCGGCCTGCCAGGCCTACGCAGATGCGGTCCAGGCAGTTTTGCTGTGACTCAGCCTTCATGCGCACATAGCTGTTGTAGCCACCTTCAAAAGATGCGACGTTGATTTTGACCTCTTGCGGCGCGTGGCCGTACAGGCGACCATACACCAAGCCGTGGCCCGCCTCGTGCACAGCCAGCAGCGCGCGAAAGTCGGGGCTGGCGCGTTGCTTGAGCTGGTTAAGATCTAGCGGCACCGGGTAGGCCACGCTGGGCGTGTTGCCGCCGTGGTCACATGTGATGCGCAGGCACTGTTGCCCTTGGTCGAGTGACACTTGCAACGTAGTGTCGGTAGATACGCCTTGCTCGATAGCCCACAACGTGGCGTTCACCAAGGGAGCGCTCAAGATGGCGTGGATGGACGAGAACAGCGGCCGCGTGCCCTGCGCGGGGAATACCGCGTTGGCGTAGATGCCCGCATACACCGAATCGTCCAAAGCAAAGCACAGCCCCGAGCTGGCTTGCACCTCGCTCACGTAATTGGCGCAAGTGCTGCGGATCAATCGCTCATAGGTGGCTTGGCAGAGCGACGGGTAGATCACATGGTTATTGCCCAGGCGGGCGATCTGCTCGGGCTTAAAGCGTTCGCTCAAGGCTTTTTTCACATCGATCAAGGACAGCTTTTGGGTCAATGCGTGAAAGATGTCGGCATCGGTGTCGCAGTCTTCCACGCGGGTGGCGGTTTCGCTGTACATCTCGTCCAGGTTGCCTGCTACGAAAATGAGCAGGCGGCTGTAGTCGGTCTCCCACGCGTCGCTGCTGGCTTTGAAGGCCAGCATGCGTTCTTGCAACTGCTTAGGCGACCAGGCCATCACTTCTTGCAATGGTTCTTTGAGTTTGAGGCTTTGCTTGAACTCTTTGGCTTGGTAGGGTGCGAGTTTGAACTTGAGTTTTTTGGCTGCTACGCCGTCTGTATCAGGCTTGTCCTCTACCTCTACCTCTACCTCTTCGCGCTCGTGATCGTAGAGCGAGAACGCAATCGACGATTCCAGCTCTTGCAGAAACGACAAAGAGGGCGGCAAGCGTCCGTCAGACAGCAACTGCCATACGTCCTGGTAGCGCTTGACCGCCATGTCTTGGCCCTTGTAGCTCACGGTACGAAAGCGCTGAAATTCGTCTAGCACCAGCATGCCAGGCTCGCCCTCGGCGATGCTGGACTCCGCCAGCATCGCGCTGATGGAGTCGCTGCTGCGCCAGCTGCTGCCGTGGCTGAACCCGTCCATCTGCACTTCGACAAAACGGTCGTAAAAACCCAGCTTGCGCGCCAGGCTGCGGGTGAGTTGCGTTTTACCCGTGCCGGTAAGGCCCCAGAGGCACACAATCACCGGACGGCGAATTATCTGGGGCAGCACATACCAGGCGCGGATGGACTCTATTACGCGGTCGATGGTCTCGTCAATACCAAACAGCTCGGTTTTTAGTTCTGCGGCTACGCTGGCTAGGTGGCTGCTGCGCTGGCGCAGCAGCTCGGGGGACACCATGGCCACAGCCATAGTGTTCGTATTCACATCGTTCTTCATGCTAATCATTCAAAGTCTTAACGGCTTTTTGTAGAGCCATGTGTTCAGCGCGGCGTTGTGCGCCGCTGGTGCGAATATGCTTGCCCGCGCCAGAGGTGATGGCGCGGTGGGCGAGGGCTTGCACCACGCGGTTGCGCGGGGCAGGCAGTTGCAAAGTCAATGTCAAAGCCAGCGGCTGTTTGATACGCCGCAGGTGCTTGACCTTGCCTTGCGCAAAGTCACGGGAAAATAGTTTGGCACTCATGGTGCACGCTCCAGATACAAAAAACCCCAGCAAAGAAAATCAGTCTGGGGCTTGTGGAGCGTGGGTTTTGCAACCTACTGCGCCTACCGCCTACAGAGCTGATGTGGTGTGGCACCACATCCAGCTAGGGCAGTGGAGGGTGCGTTACGTGTGAGTGAAACAGGTCATTGGTTTAGGTGGCTTTACGGGTTGGCCGCACAAGGACATTCGTTGTACAGCGGCTTAAAGCAGGAAACGGATTGTGATGAAGCTCGGTTGACTTGACAAGGGTTTTGCGCGCATTTTTTCAAAGCGTTGTAAAAATCAATCACATCGGTGCTAGCTTTTGTGGTGGATCAGGCCGCCGTGGTGGGCGTACAAACCCACAGAGCCGAATTTTCGCCCCCCTATTTCACATGGACCCATGCTTTTGGACGTGCTTGGGGAGACCTGTAGCCTGAGAGACCGGCACAGCGCAGCTTGAAGGACTAGAATATTTTTCAAGAGCCCGGATGCGCTTGTCCTGGCTGGGTATTTCAACCAACCTGGAGACACACCATGCCTGTGCAAATGAGCCCCGAAGAGATTGCACAGTTGGGCCATGCGGACGAATTGTCGTTCCGCTCTCCCATTCCTACCCGCTCCATTTCGAGCGAGGAGTTCATGCCCTCAGCGCAGAGTGCCAAGCAGCGCGAGTTTGAGGCGCGGGTGAAGGCCTATGGCAGCGAGTTGGCCAAGCACCAGGGCATGCCGCGCAGACGGTTTTTTCAAACTGCATCAGGTATGGCAGCGGCCTTTTTGGCGATGAACGATACCTTTGGCCCAGTGTTCGGCGTCTCGCGCGCCGAGGCGGCTACACCCGAGATGGCGGCGGAGCGTGCAGACAAGCTCTCTGGCCAGTTCATCATGGACATGCACACCCACTTTTTGCACGATAAGACTCGCTTGGTCAACTTTGCGCGCTCGCGCGAGGCGGTGGGCAAAGCGGGCTGGAACCCAGCCCTGGTGGGCAAGCAGCAGACCCTCGAAGATCTGAAGTTTGCCAACTACGTGAAAGAAGTGTTTTTGGACTCGGACACCAAGGTGGCCCTGGTCAGTGGCTCAGCGTCATTTGAGCCCATCGACTGGTTTTTGACCAACGAAGAAAAGCGCGATGCACGCGCCAAGATCAATGGCATGGCCGGTGGCAGCCAGCGCGCCATGTCGCACCTGATCTTCACGCCCGGCGTGCCCGGTGCGCTGGAGAAGTTTGAGCGCGAGCTGGTCGAGTTCAAGCCCGACTCTATCAAGGGCTACACCATTGGCGACAACACCAACAAGCCCATGGCCAAATGGCCCTGGCGGCTGGACGACGAAAAAGTGGTCTACCCGTACTACGAAAAAGCGCTCCAAGCGGGCATTAAAAATGTGTGCGTGCACAAAGGCCTGTTCCCGCCCAGTACCGAGAAGCAGTTTCCCAACCTGCTGGGCTACGCCAATGTGAGCGATGTGGCCAAAGCCGCCAAAGACTGGCCGCAGCTCAATTTTGTGATCTACCATTCGGCCTACCGTTTTGCTGCGGGCGGCAACCCCGACGATGCGTGGGCGCAGATCCAGCGCACAGGCAGGGTGGACTGGGTGAGTGACTTGGCAGAGATACCTGCGCTGCACGGCCTGAAAAATGTTTATGGTGACCTGGGCCAGATATTTGCGCAAAGCACCATGGTCAACCCCAATCTGGCCGCTTTCATGATGGGCACACTGATCAAAGGCCTGGGCGTAGACCGTGTGGTGTGGGGCACCGATGCGATTTGGACGGGCTCGCCGCAATGGCAAATCGAAGCGCTGCGCCGCCTGGAGATCCCTGAGGCCATGCAAAAGCAATACGGCTTTGCGCCCCTGGGCGCGGCCGACGGCCCGATTAAAAACACCATCTTTGGCGGCAACAATGCCCGCCTGTACAACTTTACCCAAGGTCAGCGTGTGGCAGTGGCGGGAGACTTGATTACGCAGGCCAAACGGGCCTATGAGGCGCAGGGCACCTCGCGCTCCAACATGGCTTACGGGTACGTGCGCAACGCGGCTTAGGCGCAGGCCGTCACAGCGTTTTGGCCAAGGCTTCAAGCTGATCTGCCGCAATACCCCAGCCTTGGTGAAAGCCCATCTTGACATGGCTTTCGCAGTCTTCGGCATTCCAATGCCTGGCAATCGCTTTGTACAGCGTGCCACCGCCGGGCGCGTCTGCCACGGTGACGTCTGCCACCATGAAGGCTTTGCCTGACGGTAGCCAGGCGCTGGTAAAGGCATCTGTGAAGACCAAACGCTCGCCGTGGACGACTTCCAGATACACGCCGTGATTCGGGAACGCTTCGCCGTTAGGCCCCCGCATCACCATGGAGCTGGCGCCGCCCGCGCGAAGTTCTGCCTCCACGTCACTGACAAACCAGGGCTTGGGGCAAAACCATTGCTCCATCAAAGCAGGCTCTGTCCAGCAGCGCCAAACGGCCATGCGCGGCGCGGCTAGCGTGCGCTCCAAGACCAGTTCGTGAGAAGGGGGCGTCATCGGTTGGGTCATTATTCGTTCCAAAATTTATAGCTGCTTGCGCAATGATTTTAGGGGCTAGAGGCTGATTAGGCTTGAAACACTTAAGCCCGCATGATGATTTGGAAGCCGCCGTAGACCATGCGTTTGCCGTCAAATGGCATGGGTGCGCGGGCAGGATCCATGCGCGGGTCGGCCATGATTTTTTTTCCAGGCGCTGCCATGCACCGCCTTGGATGGCCATTCGATCCACGAGAAGGCCACCACCTCGCCTTCCTCGCGCTTGACCGCCATGGGGAACGAGGTGACGTTGCCCTCAGGCACATCATCGCCCCAGCTCTCCACCACTTCTAGAGCGCCGTATTCTTTGACCACAACTGCGGCATCTGCCGCATGTTTGAGATAAGCTTCTTTGTGGGCTGCGGGTACCGCGGCAACGAATCCATCCAGATAGTTCATGATTTACTCCTAAAATATGAGCTGCTTGCGCAGTTAAACAAGTTGGTAGAGACGATTTTGTTAACCAGGAACGTTCGGCTCGACCAGCCGGGCCAGATGGCGTAGCGATTCTTGCCAGTCGAGATAGCAGGCCTCAGTGGAAATCATTGCGGGGATGCCGCTTTGCTTGGCGTGAATTTCTACGCCGACAGAGACGGGCTTGATGGTGATACGGGTGGTCATTTCGCCAGGCAGATTAGGGTCGTCAAACCGCGCCGTGTAAGCGACGCATTCATTGGGTTTCAGCTCGATGTATTTGCCACGAAAGAACATCTCACCGCCGGTGGTGAAGTTGGTAAACGACATGCGGTAGCTGCCGCCTACTTTGACATCTATGGCATGCACATGCCCTGTGAAGCCGTTGGGCGGCAGCCAGCGGGCGAAGGCATCGGGTTGGGTGAAAGCGCGCCAGAGTTTCTCGGGTGTGCTGGTAAGGACGCGGTCAAGCTGAATGGTGTTGCCCGTGCTAGCGGTGTTTTCCGAGTTACTCATTTGAGACTCCTTTGGTGTGACAGGCTAATGGCTCTATAGTCGCTGCTACTTTCCAGTAGCCCGCTGATTGCGGGGTGTAAAAAGCTCCTGCACATAGCGACGAAGGTGCGTAATGCTCTGCGCCGCGATGACTGAGTTGCCTTGCGCTTTGGCGAGGATGAAGGCGCCTTGCAACGCGGCCTGGGAGTACAAAGCCAGGCTTTCAGCGCTCCAGTCAGAGCCTGGCGCATACAGCGCCTTGGCGGCTTCAATCGTCGGCACCAGCGTTTGCGCATGGCCGTCAATGCCCTCTCGGCAGGCTAGGCGAATGGCGGGATAAGTGTCAAAAGTTTCTTGCACCATGGTGCCCAGCAGACAAGTGACATCGGCCAGATTGCCGTGCACGATATCGGCGCGAAAGTCAATGTAAGCGAGGATGCGCTCGCGCGGGTCTTGCACCTTTTGGTAGTGTGCATTGGCAAAGAGGCCCCCTGTCAGCGCGTTCCAGTGCTGCGTGGCGGCAATGGCCAGGGCTTCTTTGCTGGAAAAATGGTGAAAAATGCTGCCTTTGGTCACGCGGGCAGCGGCGCAGACGTCGTCGATGGTGGTGGCGCTGTAGCCCTTGCTGCGGATGACTTGGAGCGCGGCATCAAGCAGGTTGGTGCGCGTGAGTACCGCGCGGGCCTGTGTGCGTGGCGGGCTAGCGGGAGGTGGTACCTCGGACTCAGGTGCGCCCATGGCAGGGCGCAATTCAAGCAAAATCAGTAAATACATACCAATCGGTATGTTGTCAAGCGACTTGATTGAAAAAATGGAAACAAGTCCTGAAAACTGAATTTGAATCCGAGCTACTTTCAAAACATGCGCAGTCATCCGACAGCGGCAAATCCGACAGATACGCCTTCCAAGCTGACTATCGGATTTGCCTACTTCTGCGTACTATCAGTTTGCAGCCAGACCGTTCGCACCAGCGGGTAGCCCGGTGGCCGTACCCGCGTTGGTCAGGCTGGCATCACTACCGATTTTGAAAGAAGAAATGGTTCGCCCAGCGCCATTGAGCACATACAGGGTGCGGCCCGACGCCGAGATGGCCGCATCTATCGGCCCGGCGCCTGAGGTGGCAGCAATGCCTTGCACCAGCGACAGTTTGCCCGACTTTGCAACCGCATAGCTGCTGATGGTGCCGCTGCCCGTATTGGTGACATAGGCGTAACGGCTGTTAGGCGTGACCACCACCCAGCATGCGGCGGTTTGGGTGGTGCCTACGGAGGGGCTGACAACGACTGGCGTGGCAGGCGCTGCGTTGTCAAATCGGTAGGAGGACACGGCGCTGGCGTTGGTTGCGCCACCAAATGCTTCCGACACCAATGCGTTGCCCCGGCGGTCAAACGCAAAGCCAAATGGCGTTACGCCGACGGATGCGGTGACCACGGGTGCGTCGATGCTGCCGTTGCTGCGCACGCGGTAGGCAGTGAGCTTGTTGGTGGCTTTTTCAGTTACCAGCAAGGTGTCGCCGTCGGGGCTAAAGCCTACTTGTGACGATGCGGTGCCGCCCGAGGCGGAGAGCGGGCGGGTGCTGTCTGGTAGTGGCTTCAAATCCCCCTTGTCGTTGCGAAATCCGGCTACGTTGCCCGCACCCGCTGCGTTGAGCACATAGACGATGCCGTCGTGTTCGGTGACGCTGATGGGCCGCAGACCGCCCGAGTCTACGGTGGACTCCAATGTGAGCTTGTTGCGCCGTACCGAGAAGGTCGAGACAGTGTTGCTCTGGGCATTGACCACAAACAGATGCCTGCCATTGCCGCTGAGTGTGACTGCGCCCTGGTTACCCAAACCCGTGCCCGTGCCCAGGCCTTGCGTGGCCGCACGCGTGAGCAGGGCCAATTGACCGCTGCTGTTGGGCGCAAATACCAATAGCTCGTTGCCTGCGGGTGAGTTGGTGCTGGTAAACACCTTGCCAGCGCGAAAGCCATCGTCGTCGTTGTCGTCGTAGCTCGCGTGGGCCGACATACCAAGGCTAGCCAGCGTCAGCGTTAAGCCAATCAGTTTGAATGTGTTACGTCGTGTACTGTGCATGGAAATATCTCCTTCCGTCTGAAAGAGCGACGGCCTCTGCCACGTTGTGTGACCTCGGTTTGTCGAAGGGCATTGCCACTGCGTTACGCGAAATTTGTCAACAATTCATGCTCATTGATAACGGATCTATCACGGCTTGCAAGCAAACGTCAACCCGCCCGCAGCAAACTAAAGTCAAAGCGTGTGCCTCCCGCCAGCTCAGAGCGGATGCGGATGACACTGCCGTGCAGTTCCAAAATGCGTTTGACAATCGCCAAGCCCAAACCGGCACTGTGCCCTGGCTGGACGTTGGGCGTGTCTTGCGCCTGCCAGTAACGCTCAAACACATGGGGTAGGTGGTCTTTGGCAATGCCCACGCCGGTATCGCGCACACTCACCACCATCGTCGCGTCCTGGGGCTGGATATCGATGTGGATGCTGCCGCCTTCGGGGGTGTAGCGCAGTGCGTTGTCGATCAGGTTTTGCAGCACGCGCTCTATCAAAGCGATATCTGCGCGCACCAGTGCACTGGCCTGGCATGCGGCGCCAAGCACCAGCTTGACCTTGCTTTGCTCTGCCTGCAACTGGTAAGCCTGCTTTATGTCGTGCACTAATTCAGACAGGCAAAATGACTCCAGATGCGGCTGCACGCGGCCCGCATCGAGCTTGGAAAGCTCAAACAAATCGCTAATCCGCTTGCCCAGGCTGGCGCAGTGGCGCAACACTACACGCAAGTGGGCTTCGCGCTCTTCTGGCGTCAACTGGTGATTGCGCAGCAAACAACGTTCCACATAGCCCTGGATGCTGGCCAGCGGGGTATGCAAGTCATGGGACAAATTGGATAGCAACTCACGGCGTAACTGATCACTCTGCGCGAGTTGTTCAAACTGCTGGGCTATGTGGGCTTGCTGAGATGTGATGGCGTCTGTCAGTAAAGCGATCTCACTGCCGCCTGTAGTGCGGGTCTGCATCCAGGGCGCGGTATCCCGAAAACTCCTTACCTGCGTGATCAGGCGGTGCAGC
>JAYVDN010000261.1:0-4613 GCA_043749385.1 Polaromonas sp. | reverse complement strand
CAAAAAACTTTTCTGGAATTGGCACAGACCGCACGCCGGCAACAGTTTTCGAATCTTTGATTTTTATATGAGTTACTGGATTTGGTCGCAAATTTTCTTTTAAAAGGCTTGTAATTTCCGAAACCCTGCAACCTGTGATAACTGCCAAAATGCAACAATAATAAAAATCTGGGTCTTTGTTTTTCCAGATTTTGAATTCGGCGCCAAACACTTTTTTGATGTCTTCTATCTCAAAAATCTCAAATCCACCTTTTGCCCTTTGCTGGTTGGTCATTAATTTTCTACCAGCAGCAGGATTGACTTTGAAATAATAACCCTGCGTTTTTGCGAAATTAAACACCGATGTCAGCACCCCGATTTTATTATCAATGGTTCGTGTTGAATTGGATTTTGCCAAATGCTCCTGATACCTTGTAATGTCGCTGATATCAATATCACTGACGATGGGATTATTGATATAGCCAGCAAACTCATTACAGGTGTTTTTGTATGCCAATGCCGTGGCTGGTTTAAGTTGCTTTTTGAGCTGGAAGAATTTATCCACAACTTCGGGCAGGCGTAGCCCAACGCTCTTTTTAATGGGCTCCCCCTGTGGGGGCTGGGGGGTAGCTGGACTAAGCCTTCCAATGTGCTCCAGGGCGTCTAGCATACGGCTATGGTCATCTGCACCGTCAGACTTATAGACACCCCGCTGAATGTCAATTTCGTATTTTTTTATGGTCATAGGAATGATGTTGAGCAAAAAATGTCCAGCAATGATCATCGCTGTTTTTTTGTCACTTGTTCCTAGAGATTTTTTGACCTGACGACCCAACACACGAGTGTGCAGGTAGTAGGAAGAACCCCGTAAATAGACTGGGAGATTGAGCATTTTTGCTACCAAAAATGCTACCAGTCTCGATTCCAGTTCTGCTAAAAATCTTTATAAATCAAAGACTTAGTCCAACTGGCGGAGAGGGTGGGATTCGAACCCACGGTACCTTGCGGTACGCCTGATTTCGAGTCAGGTACATTCGGCCACTCTGCCACCTCTCCGCGATGCTTCGTTTAGTCGAAGCCAATATTTTAGCAGGCTGGCGGGCTCGCGGCAGCCCCCATGCCCGGCCAACGGTCTATTTTTAAGCGCTGATGGTGGTCATACCGCCCATGTAGGGTATCAAAGCCTCCGGCACCATCACGCTGCCGTCGGCATTTTGGTAGTTTTCCAGCACGGCCACCAGGGTGCGGCCTACGGCCAAGCCAGAGCCGTTGAGGGTGTGCACCAGCTCGTTTTTGCCCTGCGCGTTTTTAAAGCGCGCCTGCATGCGGCGGGCCTGGAAGGCCTCGCAGTTGCTCACCGAGCTGATTTCACGGTAGGTTTTTTGCGCGGGCAGCCACACCTCCAGGTCGTAGGTTTTGGCGGCGGTAAAGCCCATATCGCCGGTGCACAGGGCCATCACGCGATAGGGCAAGGCCAGTTTTTGCAAAATGGCTTCGGCGTGGCCGGTCATTTGCTCCAGAGCTTCGTAGCTTTTGTCGGGGTGGACGATTTGCACCATCTCTACTTTGTCAAACTGGTGCTGGCGTATCATGCCGCGCGTGTCGCGCCCGTGGCTGCCAGCCTCCGAGCGGAAGCAGGGGCTGTGGGCGGTGAGCTTGATGGGCAGATCGCTTTCTGAGAGCAAGGTATCGCGCACGGTGTTGGTGAGGGTGACCTCGCTGGTGGGGATGAGGTACAGGGCTTCGCCTTCGCCCTCCTGGCCGCCTTTTTTAACGGCAAACAGGTCCTCCTCAAACTTGGGCAACTGGCCGGTGCCGCGCAGGGTGTCGGCATTCACCACGTAAGGCGTGTAGCACTCGGTGTAGCCGTGCTCGGTGGTTTGCACGTCCAGCATGAACTGGGCCAGCGCGCGGTGCAGCCGGGCGATGGGGCCGCGCATGAGGGTGAAACGCGCACCGGAGAGCTTGGTGCCGGTATCGAAATCCAGGCCCAGCGGCGTGCCTAGGTCTACATGGTCTTGGGCTTCAAAATCAAACTGGCGCACTGTGCCCCATTTGCGTACCTCGACATTGCCTTCTTCTCCTGCGCCTACGGCCACGCTCTCGTGCGGCAGGTTGGGTAGCGTCATCATCATGGCGTTGAGCTCGGCCACGATGGCGCCGGTGCGTACCTCGCCGGCTTCCAGCTCGGCTTTGTAGGTGGCTACTTCGGCCATCACAGCGTCGGTGCTTTCGCCTTTGGCTTTGAGCATGCCGATGGATTTGGACAAGCTGTTGCGCTTGGCTTGCAGCTCTTCGGTGCGCACCTGGATAGTTTTGCGCTCAGCGTCTAGCTGGGTGAACTTGTCCACGTCCAGGAACAGCTGTGGGTTTTTGCGCTTTTGCAGCGCGGCAATGACGCCGGGGAGGTCTTTGCGAAGGAGTGTGGTGTCTAGCATGGTGTGATTGTAGTTTCACTGCGCTTGCAAAACTTGACCCGCAGATGGCTGTGGTCGGCATTTTGGCTGCTAGTTTGAAACCAATGCACTACGTAAATAATAGCTGCTCCCGCGATATTCCATTGGCCTGCAGCCCGACATGCATATAAAAAACAGCTTAAAACGCCCAAATTGGCGTTGAAAACCCGATTTACAGGTCGCCAAAGGCCTTTGGAGCCGAAAAATCAGCCATTTTGAGCCGTTTTTAATATACGAATCGGGCTGCAAGCCAATAGAATATCGCGGGAGCAGCTACTATTTTTGTAGTACCAATTTAACCGTTCAGGCTCGCAGGGTCGATGTTTGCGCCGCACAGCACCAAGCACACCGTCTCGTCCGCGCGCGGCCTGTACACGCCGGTTTGCAGGGCGGCCAAGCCGAGTGCGGCTGCCGGTTCTACCGCCAGTTTCAGCTCGCGCCATAGCCACAGCTGGGCGGCGCGGATGGCAGCGTCTTCTAGCAGCAGCACATTTTCGATAGCCGCGCCTTGTACTTGCCAGCAAATAGCGCCGATGCGTTTGGCCCCCAGTGAATCGGCGGCCACGCCACTGACCGCTACGTCTACCGGCTGGCCCGCTTTGCGCGCCTCAAACAGGGTGGGTGCCAAGCGCGGCTCCAAGGCGATGACCTTGCTTTTGCCATGGCAATACGCGGCAATGCCTGCGATCAGCCCGCCGCCGCCTACGCTGACCAGCATGGTGTCCGGCAGCGCGCCTTGGTGGGCCTCGATCTCGGCTGCTACGGTGCCGGCACCGGCTACTACCTCGATTTGGTCATAGGCGTGGTTCATTAGCGCGCCGGTGGCTTGTTGGCGCTCCAGGCAGGCGGCGTAGGCATCGGCAAAGGCCGCGCCGCCTACGGTGACCTTAGCGCCTAAAGCGCGCAGCTTGGCGCGCTTGGCCTCGGAGGCTACATTGGGCAAAAAAACCTCGCAGGGCACGCCCAGCAGCTGCGCTGCGGCGGCGGTAGCAATGCCCGCGTTACCACCAGAGGCTGCTATCACGCCGCTGGCGGGAATGGGGTTGCGCAGCATACGGTTGAGCATGCCGCGGGCTTTAAAACTGCCGCTGGTCTGCATATGCTCCAGCTTGAGCCAGACCTGCGCGCAGTCCACGCCCAGCGCCTTGCCGGGCATGACCCACAGCGGGGTTTGATGGATAAAGTGCCTGTAGCCCTTGTTGATATTTCGCAAGCAGCTATCTATTTCAGAGCGAAGTGGGTCTATCACAGCCTTACTTTCCGCTGGCATGCAGTATAGAGTCGGCAATGTGCTCGCTGGCGGCGAGCTTGAGCCCTTTGGGCAGCGGGAATTTGATGGTCTCTTCAATGCCGTCCATTTTGCGTATGGCCACTGCGCCCAGCGCTTTGATGCGCTCGATCACTTCTTTCACCAGCACCTCGGGGGCGGAGGCCCCGGCCGTCAGGCCTACGCGGCTCACGCCTTCAAACCACTGTGGTTGGAGCTCGGAGGCGCTGTCGATCATGTAGCTGCTAACGCCCAGCTTGCGTGCCAGCTCGGCCAGCCGGTTGCTGTTGGAGCTGGTAGGGCTGCCCACCACGATCACCAGCTCCACCTGCGGGGACATGACCTTGATCGCGTCTTGGCGGTTTTGCGTGGCGTAGCAAATGTCTTGCTGCTTGGGCTCACGCACCTGCGGAAAGCGCGTGCGGATGGCGGCGTGGATCTCGGCGGTGTCGTCCACACTCAGCGTGGTTTGCGTGACTACGGCTAATTTGGCGGTTTGCAGGGGCTGCACATGGGCTACGCCTTGCAGGTCTTCCACCAGGTGGATGCCGTAGTCCAGCTGCCCCATGGTGCCCTCCACCTCGGGGTGGCCTTTGTGGCCGATCATGATGAACTCGTAACCTTCTTTGTGCAGCTTGGCTACCTCGACATGCACTTTGGTGACCAAGGGGCAGGTGGCGTCAAAGATTTGAAAACCCCGTCTGATGGCTTCTTGTTCGACTGATTTCGGCACGCCGTGCGCGCTGAACACCAGCGTTGCCCCCTCAGGTACATCTTCCAGTGCTTCTATAAATATAGCGCCTTTGGCTTTCAGGTCGTTCACCACATAGGTGTTGTGCACGATCTCATGGCGCACATAGATCGGGTTGCCAAACTTTTGCAACGCACGCTCGACGATTTCAATGGCCCGG
>JAYVDN010000260.1:0-2353 GCA_043749385.1 Polaromonas sp. | reverse complement strand
TTAGGAGTCACTATGGCGGGCTCTTGTTTCAAGATGGGGTTTTGCAGAGTTTTTCGGGCTCGTCTGCGCCCAGTGTGTCCAGGGTATTGCGGGGATGCATCACGCCTTCTAGCGGCATGCTGGCCTGCACGCCTTGGCCGTCTGACAGGAACACAGGCTGGCGCAACTGCCTGTCCCAAGGCCTGAACTGCATCGCCACGCCTTTGGAGCCATCCAGCTTGGTTTGAATCAAGGCATTGCCTACCGCAGCCGGGTCAAGCTTGGTCTGCGCCATCGCCAACGCAACCAGCGCTTTGCCAGCCATCCAACTGGCCCAGTCGTGGCCAGTCATGGGCCGTTTAGCGGCCTTGGCAAAGCGGCGCGAAACCTGGGGGCCGCCAAAGCGCTCAAACTGGGCGCTCCAAGCCAAGGCCACCAGGCCGGCGTCACCCACCACGGGGCGCGCTTGCGCGGTGTTGTAAGGCAAACCACGGGCAAACTCACCATCGCTGTCAATCACCCACACAGCGTCATACGTCATGTTGGCAGTAAGCAAAGTTATGTTGGCAAGGGATCTCTCGCGCGGGTCGGCAGAGAGTTTGTAGGGCTTGCTGGCGACCAGCTTGAGGCCATAGCGTTTGATAGTGGCTAGGGCCACGGCAGCGCGCTGTGCATCGTCGGCAGATGCGCTGGTTAACAGCAAGACCTGTGTCCATTTGCGTGCCAGCAGCGTCTGACCCACAGCATCCGCGCGCATGCGTTCGCTGGGCAATAGGTGGTACAGATTTGCCGCACAATCGCGCTCGCGCAGACGGTCGTCGCTGGCACCCACGTTGAGTACGGGTAGCTTGACAGCGCCAGCCACAGCCGTCACCCAATCCGCTGGCAGGTTGACCAACAGCGCAGATGCACCGTTTTTTTCCGCACTTTGCGCGGCCAGGCGGGCTTGTGCGATACCTGCGACGGTTTCGGTTTTAAGGGCAATGCGGGACTTGGCTGCGTCCAGTTCAAACTGTGCCTCATCCAATGCCACCAAGATGCCATCAGCTGCTGAGCCTCCGGGGTGGCCGAGGTAAGCGCGTTCGAGTCGCGCCTTGTCCCATTGTGGATTGTCAGCCTGTTCAATCAGCGTCACGCGCCAATCGGCTGGATACGCTGCAAGCGAGAAGAGGCACAAGCACGTCAGACCCGCCCTGACAGCTGGCATGACCCACCCATTTAAGATGCCCCGAGCAGGTACCATGTTGCCCTGTCAATCCACCACCAGCACCGCGTAGGGTACACGCCCTACAGGTAATGTCTTAAGTGCTTTGCCAGATGCCACGTCGATAACGGTCATATCGTCTGATAACCCATTGGCCACATAGAGTTGGCTTTCGTCCTTATTCAATGCCACATTCCAGGCCCGTTTGCCAGCCAAAACCTGTTGCACCACTTCGCGCTTGGCCACGTCGATGAAAGCCACATGGTTTACCCGGCCCATGCCTACAAAAGCCCGCTTGCCGTCCCGGCTCATGGTGATGCCGACGGGCGTGATGTCGGTATCGCGAGCGCCCTTGACGGCAAATTTCACTGTACCCACGACCTTCATCTCTTTCGTGGAAATAATGCTGACGCTGGCCTCCAGTTCGTTGGTGACCCACAGCTCTGCACCGTCCGGGCTTAGTGCCATACGACGTGGGCGTTTGCCCACTTGGATGTTTTTGACGATTTTGCGTGTAGCGGTGTCGATCACATGCACCATGCTGGCTACTTCAGATGTGACGTACACCGTTTTACCATCCTGCGAGACCTTCACCCCTTCAGGCTCTTTGCCTACTTTGATTTCACCGAGAATTTTTTTGCTGGCCACATCGACAATCGTCAGCTCTCCCTCGTCTTCATTCGACACATAGAGCGTCTTGCCATCGGGCGACAGATCAAATGCTTCCGGGTCGTCGCCCAAGGGAATACGCCCTACTGACTTGCGTGAGGTCAGGTCAATCACATCCGCCGCGTTGTCGCCGCCACAGGCCACTAAAACTTGTTTTCGGTCTGGCATCAACTGCATGTGCCGTGGGCGTTTGCAGGTGCTGATGGTGCCCTGCACCGTGAGGTCTTTCAAATTGATTACCGTTAGCGCATTGTCTTTTTCGCTGGATACCAGCGCAATGGGCTGAGCCCACGCTGTGCCTGCAAGCGACATGGCGCAGAGTACTGCAAATCGGATCGAAAAGACGGGGCGTATATTTTTCATCGTGGTTAACTCTTGGAGAGCAGGATGGTGGATGAGTGATTATGTTGCGGCCGCTGCGCGGCTGGTTCGGGCAATGAAACCCGCTTCAAGAGTGGTGTGGCCAAGAGCCTGCGTTACTTGTGCGGGGCTGCCCTCTGT
>JAYVDN010000259.1:0-3699 GCA_043749385.1 Polaromonas sp. | reverse complement strand
TGGCCCCGTTTGCTTTCTCAAAACTGGCCGTTTAACAGCATTTTTAAGGTATCAATCAAGCTGCAGCCCTTTAGAATATCGCGGGAGCAGCTACTGAATGCGTAGCGCTCTCAAGACTGCACCAAGCGCTTGGCCTTGGAGATGGACATCAAAATACCCAGCCCCATGCCCAAGGTGACCATGGCGGTGCCGCCGTAGCTAATAAAGGGCAGTGGCACGCCTACCACTGGCAAAATGCCGCTGACCATGCCCATGTTGACGAAGGCGTAGGTAAAGAAAATCAAAGTGACGGCCCCGGCCAGCAGGCGGGAGAACAGGGTGGGCGCCTCTAGCGCGATGGCCAGGCCGCGCAGCACCAAAAAGATAAAACCGGCAATCAGCAGCAAATTGCCCAGCAGGCCAAACTCTTCGGAATAGGCGGCGAAGATAAAGTCGGTGGTGCGCTCGGGGATGAACTCCAGGTGGGTTTGCGTGCCCTGCATAAAGCCCTTGCCTGTGAGGCCGCCCGAGCCAATGGCGATCATGCCCTGGATGATGTGAAAGCCTTTGCCCAGCGGGTCACGCGAGGGGTCTAGCAGGGTGCAGATGCGCTGCTGCTGGTAGTCGTGCAAAAGCGGCCATTTAAAACCGTCGGCGCAGAGCTGCGGCTCCAGTAGCACCAGGGCGGCTGCGGCTAACAGGCCAACGGCCAGAGGCGGGGCGATGAACTTCCAGCTCAGGCCGGCAAAAAAGATCACATACAGCCCGGCCGACATGACCAAAATGGCGGTACCCAGGTCGGGCTGCTTGACGATCAAGCCTACGGGAATGGCCAGCAGCAAAGCGGCCACGGCAAAGTCTAGCGGGCGCAGCTGGCCTTCGCGCTTTTGAAACCACCAGGCCAGCATAAGCGGCATGGCGATTTTGAGAATCTCGCTGGGCTGGATGATGATGCCCAGGTGCAGCCATCTGCGCGCGCCTTTTTTGGTAATACCAAAGATGGCGACCGCCACCAGCATGGCCACGCCCACTATGTACAACGGGACGGCAAAAGCCATGAGGCGCTGGGGCGGCACCTGCGCTACGACAAACATGATGCTGGCCGCTATCAGCATGTTGCGGCCATGGTCCATAAAGCGCGAGCCATGGTCGTAGCCCGACGAATACATGGTGAGCAGGCCCGCGCAGCCCAGCAAAAACACCGCGAACGCCAGCGGCCCGTCAAACCCCTGGAACATGGGCGCGATGCGCTGCAGCGTGCTGGGTTTGTCGAACACGGAGGACATGGTGAGGCCGGGAGGTGCAGGGGTCGATCTAGAGGCTATGGGCTATTTGGACGGCGTTGACACAGCGGTCGTAGCTGTGTAGTGCGCTTACGCCAAACCTAGCTGGGCCAGGTTCAAAGTGTAGTTCTGCCCGCCGCGCTGGGCTATTTTGATAGCGCCAATCTGGTTACCTAATGTGCAGCAGCGCACCAGGTCCCAGCCGCGCTCGATGCCGTAGAGCAAGGCGGCGCGGAAGGCGTCGCCGCAGCCGGTAGGGTCCACCACCGCAGTGGCCTTGACCGGCGGCACATGGGTGCGTGCGCCGCCTACCCACACGTCGCAGCCCTGCTCGCCCAAGGTCACCACCAGGCCTTTGACCTTGCCTGATATCTCGGCCAGGCTCCAGCCGGTGCGCTCGGCCAGCATGGCGCCTTCATAGTCGTTAACGGCCACGTAGTCGGCCATGCCGATGAGCTGCTGGTGCTCTTGCCCGTTGAACACGGGCAGTTGCTGGCCTGGGTCAAAAATGAACGATATGCCAGCATCTTTGAACTGCTGGGCGTGCTGCCACATGGCGTCGCGCCCGTCGGGGGCGATGATGCCCAGCGTGGCTTTGGTGGTGGCGGGGATGATGTTCAAATGCGCCTCGCCCATGGCCCCGGGGTGAAAACCGGTGATCTGGTTGTTTTGCTTGTCGGTCATGATGGTGCACAGCGCGGTGTAGTTGTCGGGCCGCACCATCACCAGCTCGGTGCTGATGCCCATGTTGGCAAAGCGCTCCATGTATTCACGGGCATCGGGCCCCACGGCCGCCATGGGCAGGGGCACACCGCCCAGTTGCTTGAGGCCATAGGCGATATTGCCCGCACAGCCGCCGTACTCGCGGCGCATACCGGGCACGTAGAACGACACGTTGAGCTTGTGGATTTGGTCGGGCAAGATTTGGTCGGCAAAATTGCCTTCAAAAGTCAGAATAGTGTCGATAGCCAGTGAGCCGCAAATGATGGAGGACATGGTTTTTATGGGCAGTTAAAGTGAAGGGGGAAACAGAAACGCAATGGTGGAAAGTAACTGAGAGCGCTAGGGGTAGAAAGCCCACACCCGGTAGCCCGCTATGCGCGCGCCGGCCAGTTGGCTGCTGTCTACCTGAATGGTGCTGGTGCCCGCCAGCTCGGCTGCGGGTGCCAGTACCGACTGGGCAGTGCCCAAGTCAGCGGGGTTGAGCACGCGGCGCAGCACCGGTTGGTCTTGCGCATCGTTCAGGCTCAGCTCGATATGCGGCACAGCGACAGAGAGCGCACTGGTATTTTTAAGGCTTAAGGCCAGTTTGTAGAGCTCCCACTTGCCATCGCTGCGCAGCTTGTTAAAGCTCGACGCGTCGACCACTACGGCGTCGATGAGCTTGAGAGGCCCCACGGTGCAACCCAGTGCAGTGCACAGCTGTTGGAGCCATGGCAGCGCGCGAGGCTCTTGCGAGGCGATGCGGTCGCGCTCTTGCACGGCTATTTGCGCTGCCAGTGCAGCCAGCAGCACGCCGGCCACCAGCAGCAGCAGCGCACGCACCCAAGGCGAGCGCCAGCGCTGGGCGCGCTGGGCCTGGCGCACAAAACTGGGCAGCTCACCCACAGGCACCGCTGCGGGCACCCCTGCAGGCAGCAAGCTGGGCCTGTCCATGGGCGGTAGGACGGCCGGCACAGAGTTAGCGCCCACCGCGGCCAATTCGTCTGCGCTGGGGTTGGGGCTGAGCGAGCTGGCTGCGCCGGGTAGGCTGCTGTCCACAAAGTCTGCGCGGGACCGGGGTGCTGGCGGGTTGACGGTGTTGTACCAGTTGCTGTCAGAGAAGTCTGAAAGGGTCTGCGCGGCTTTGGGACTGGCAACGATGACGTCGGTAGTTTTGTCTTGCTTATCTTCTAGAACTTGATTTTGGCTGTGGGCTGACTCGGACACTGGTTCAGGCTTAGGCTCGGACACTGGCAAAGGCTCTGGCTCGGACACAAGCAAAGGTTCTGGCTCCCGCTGCGCCTGTGCAGCAGCTATTGGCACCACAGCATCTTCATGCGCATCCGCATCTGTTGCTAGGGCATCGGTCACCACGGTGGGGATTTCAGCCTGTAGCGGGCTGGACGCAGACGGTACCGACACTCCGCTGGCCATATGCCCTTGCGCGTCAAACACCTCGGCGCACTGGCCGCAGCGCACCCAGCCTTGGGACATTTTGAGTTGGTCAGCCACCACCTTGAATAAGGTGCCGCAGGCAGGGCATCGGGTAATCAAACTCATGAAGGCTGATTGTAGGCAATGCGGGGCTTGCTGGCGAAGTCTGTGCCCCCTAATTTCAAGAGATTTTCAGCCCACGCAGAGCTTGGCGGTCATCAAAATCCAGCCATCTTCCGTGTCAGCCACTTCTAGCTGGGCATAGGGGGCGTAGGCGGCTTTGAGCTCGTCGGCTTGGCGC
>JAYVDN010000258.1:0-3806 GCA_043749385.1 Polaromonas sp. | reverse complement strand
GGCTCGGCACACGGTCAAGCAGCATTTGCAGTTGGGCGGCCTCTTTAGGCGTCTTCACCCCCTGCAGCAACTCAGCCGCCACCACGCCGCACAGGCGCGCGCGGCCGGTGCTGATCAACTGCGCCATCTGGTCACCTAAATCGCCCTGCGCGTTGCGCAAAAAGTCGATCCATGCACAGGTATCCACCAGCACTGCCGGGACAGCAGTTGCACCCAAGGCTGCACCGGCAGCCGCCTTCTTAATCGTTTTAGCCATGCAAACGCCCAAGCCTAAAGCGCAGCCGTGTCCAGCGCCCGCAGCGCCTGCCAGTCATCGGCTATATCCACCTGCCCGCGCAGCGCCAGCAACTCCTTCATCTGCGCCTGGGCCACAAACGCCTCCATAGCGCGACGCATCGCCTGCGCAGGGTTCTTTTCTTGGGTGTAGTGAATCACATTTTCGATAGTATCGTCATCAATATTTATGGTGGTTCGCATCACATATCCTTAAATTTGATGCTATTTTATAGTATTTAGCATCACCTGGCTACATAGCTGCCATTGGACGCATGCATTGACAGAGGTTTAGGCCACCAGACCAACAGAATATCGCGGGAGCAGCTACTGAATACGTAGCAAATGATTTGTCAAATGGGTGCTACACGATGCCACCGAAACCCATTTAAGCCAAGCTAAGCAAAGCCTGCGGTGTTTGCACCGCCACGCGCAGCAGCGTCTGCGCGGCGCCTGTAGGCTTTTTGCGGCCCTGCTCCCACTCTTGCAAGGTGCGCACCGACACACCCAGCAGCTTGGCAAACTGCGACGGAGGCAAATCCATCTTGGCGCGCGCCTGCAAGGCCTATGTCGCGTGCTCCTGCGTCCTGCGCGCAAACGTGCCCGCCTTCATCTCGCGCACAGACTGCAATAAGTCAGCTTGAAACCGCGCCATTTCTAAATCCATTTTAGGTTTACGCACCATCAGCTTGTTGCCCGCGGCTAGACCTGCACAGCGTCCCGCTCCACATAGGGCCGCAGCTCTTTGCGCAGCGCTTTGTCGGTAACCAGATCGACGGGGCATTTCATAAGGTCTTCAAGATAAAACTGCGCGCCAAAATACTGCTTGGAGCTGGTAGGGCCAGAGAACGAAACCAACACATCCACGTCGCTCCCCTCAACGGCTGTGCCCCGCGCGGTCGAGCCAAACAATGCTAAACTGCGCACGCCAAACCGCTGCTGGAAATGCGGTTTGTGCGCTGCAAGGAGGTCTAAGGCGGTTTAGCGGTTCATAAACGAAGTTTAACGGATGTGCCCGGGTTTTACCTAGTCCCAGTTTGCCGCCCGCTTTGGCTTCCCGGTAGCCACCCTGCGCCAGCGAATATGCTGATCCAAACATGTTTTAGGCTACCAGCTCAATGGAATATGCCGTGAAAAGCTACTTAATTCGTAGCATAGACCATCTCTTTTACACTAAACCACAGCCTCCAGCCCCTTGCGCTGTAGCAGGCTGAGCAGCTTGAGCGATGGCCCGCTGGGATGTTTGTGGCCAATTTCCCATTGGCGCACCGTGCTCAAGCTGGTGTTCAAAACGGATGCCAATACCGCTTGACTCAACTGGTGATGGGCACGCAATGCCTTTATATCTTCCGCACTATAGGCAGGCACGGGCTCCAGACACAGCGCATCAAGTTTTCTCATCTTGTGCATGTCTATAAAACCCAGGCGGTGCAAGTCTGCAGCTGTTTCGTGCATCGCAGCTAACAGCGCTGTTTTGGCCGTCGCCCGCTTGGCCGACACCGGCTTGGCTACAGGTTTTGCTTTGGGTGTTTTTACGGTCACGGTACTCATGCTTTGATCTCCAATAATGCGCCATCCTCTACCGCTGCTTCGACTTCCTGGTCAGTCAAAGCCAACAACCCGTCCGCCACGATCTGGATGGTTTCCAGCTCAGAAGGCGTGATGTTGGCCCGCTGGTTTTTCTCAAAACCATACACAAAAACCCAACGCGAACCTTTGTTGGTAGCCAGCAGCGTTCTGGCACCCCCACTTTTACCTCGCCCAGCCAGAGCAACGCGCTTTTTAACCACGCCACCGCCCAAGTCTGCATCGATCAAACCCGCCTGCATTTCAGCCAAGGCGGCGAGCAAGGCTGCATCGGTAATGCCCGACTTCTTTTGCCAACGCTGAAAGACTCTGGTTTTAAGTTGATGCATTTGTTGGGAATGCTTTTTAGTATAACACTAAGCGATATATTTTGTTGATGCTGTGAATTGTCCCGTAGCCACTGTACCCAAGTGAGTTTAGACCAAGCTAAGCAAAGCCTGCGGTGTTTGCACCGCCACGCGCAGCAGCGTCTGCGCCGCGCCCGTGGGCTTTTTGCGGCCCAGTGGAGTGCAGGTGGATAGTTTTGCCTATGTCAACGTAGTCCATAAAATTGCACAAACAAATATCAATAGATGATATGATTAACGCATGGCAAAAACGGCAGATTCTGGGTTAGCGAATCTTTTAGAGCTGAACGACTCGGTACTAGACCAAGGCGATGGATATTGGATCAAAATTGTGGCGTGGCAGGTTGCGCCTAGTTTGGATATGCCGCATGGGATTCGCTACAGCTTGACCTTGCATGAGCCTTTGGGGCGGCGCATTATGGGGTATGACAATGCCCACGGTGTGAAGCCAGCTAGCAAGTTTAAATACGCGGGGCAGCGCATGCCCTATGACCACAAGCACCGCCATGCCACCGATGGTGGTGTGCATTACACCTACGTTGATGCGCACCAGTTGCTGAGTGATTTTTTTGCTGAAGCTGATAAGGTGCTGGCGCAGCACAAATTAGCTTGAATGGTCTGAAATACGGCTGAAAAGGAGTGGAATATGAAAGCTATTACCGTCGGCATCATGCCGCAAGACCAGATACGCGCCCGAATTTTGGGCATTGCCAAAGGTGACATCAAGCCCAAAGCGAGCGACCCCAAAGTGTGGTTTACCTCGATGCGCTCGCTAGCGGAAGTGCTGAGCGATGAAAACCGCGCTTTGCTCAAAGTCATTTGGGACACCAAACCCACGTCCATTGCCATGCTGGCAGAGCAAACACACCGCAAGCCGAGCAACCTTTCACGCACGCTGAAAACGATGGCAAATTACGGCTTTGTTGAAATGCGCCCCGTCAACGCCAGGCAAGTCCAGCCTATAGCGCGGGCAGTGGATTTTAGAATCACGGCAAACGCTTCGTAAGTAGCACTGCTGCCCGATAGTGGCGTGAGGACGATGATGAAGCATGACAAACTAATAGACGTTTTGCACAGCACCGCAGCTGGCCTGCACCAGGCTGGCGTGATGGATTTGACCACCAGCCCCTCCACCATCCAGCAATGGGAGCGTGGCCAAAAGCACCCAAACGGAATGGCCTTAAAGCTGCTGAGCTTGGTGGATAGCAAGGGCTTGCAGGCGCTTGCGTAGCGAGGCAAGCAAACCTATGTCAGCAGCATTTGAAAGCATCAAGCAAGGTCTTGGCGACGCCATTTCCCACGCCAAAGCCAAAGGCGCAAACAAGCCTGCGGGTATCAAGCTATACCACCCGCAATCGGTAGATGTGCCCGCGCTACGGGGCCGCCTGGGCTTTACCCAAGAACAGTTTGCCGCCCGTTTTGGCTTTTCGGTAGCTACCCTGCGCCACTGGGAGCGCGGCGACCGCTCGCCCAGCGGGGCTTCGCTGGTACTGCTCAATATGATTGACCGCAACCCGCGTGCGGTGATGCAGGCGCTTGCGTAGTCTATGTCCACCTTACCGAAAAAGAAACTGCAAGGTACCGATTGGCAAATCGGCG
>JAYVDN010000257.1:0-8189 GCA_043749385.1 Polaromonas sp. | reverse complement strand
GTCTTGGCGCACATGCACGATGGGTGTGAAGGCCTGCACCTTGCCTACCCGGTTGATCTGGGTGGGGGCAGACCAGGTCAGGCCGCCGTCCAGCGAACGGGTGAATGCAATGCCGTCCCGCTCGCCTTTGCTAAAGCGCGAGTCTGCCCAGGTGGCGTACAGCTCGCCGTTTTTGCCCACGGCGATAGAGCCAATACCGGCACCATCGCGGATGGCGGTGCCGTTCTCGGGGTCGGTGGCGCCAATGCCCATATCGTCGGCAATTTTGATGGGGGCTGACCAGGTTTGCCCTTTGTCGAACGAGCGGATGATGGCGTAGAACGATGCGCCTGTGAGCTGGTTAATCTGGGTGAACAGGTTGATGACCACGCCATTGGGCAACACAACGATTTGGTTGCCAATGGTTTGGGTGTCAGGGCCGGGGTCGTAGATGGATTTGGTAGGCTCCCAAGTTTTGCCGTTGTCTACACTGCGCGCTAGCAAGGTGGGGCCAAAGCCTACGCCTGCAACGTCTGCCAGCCGGTCCCACACGGCGTACACATAGCGCGGGTCGGTGGGGTCGGCGGTGATGGCGTTTTTATCATTGAAAAACTGCGCGCCCGCATCGCGGATCAAGGTGGTGGTGGGGCCCCAAGTGAGGCCGCCGTCTAGCGAGCGGGAGACCAGCATGGCGCTAACACCGTTCGCCTCGAATGCCTCACCACTCACCGACAAAGCCATTTGGTGCGCGACCCCGTTGGGAGAGAAGCTGACCCATGGGTCAGACGCGCGGTTGTAGTCGCCGCCGTTGGCAGCGTTGCCACCTGCGCAGCGCGAGTAGGGCAGGTAGCTCTGGCGCCAGGTGATGCCGCCGTCAAACGACACCCCGGTGCCCAAGCCCTGCGAGCCGCCGTTGGACCAGCGGTCTTGCTGCCACACACCGATCAGATTGAGCGGGTTGCGCGGGTTGACAGCCACGTACGGCTCGACTTCAGAATTTTTAAACAGGTTGCCAGTTTGCGGCACGCCGTTGCAGTTGTCTGCAAACTTGGTGGGCGCAGAGGCGCGAAATTGAAAATCAAAGTCGAAGGCATTGGCAAATGTACCTCCTGCGTGGGCAGCAACAGCGCATGCCGCAAGCTGCGCGGCCAGGCGGCTGTACTTGGGCAAATGTAATGGGCGTGGCATGGTGAACTCCTTGGGTGGTTATAAAGCACTGCATCGTAGAAGTTAGTTCCCCTTGCATCTAGCGTATTGAGGTAACGCATGTAAGCACTTGGCTTCACTGGCAACACAAGGTGTGGGACATCACCAAACAAAATCCTAGCCTGCCAGCAGCGCTGCGTTGCCCCCCGCTGCCGTCGTGTTCACCGTCACCGTCTGCTCCACACAAAAACGCAACAAGTAATGCGGCCCGCCGGCCTTGGGGCCGGTACCACTTAAACCTTCGCCGCCAAAAGGCTGCACACCCACTACCGCGCCGATGGTGTTGCGGTTGATGTAGACGTTGCCTATGTGGGCAGCATGGGCCAGCGCGATGGCGCGGCTGTCGATGCGGGTTTGGATACCCATCGTCAGGCCGTAACCCAAGGCGTTAATCTGCTCGATGACCTGCGCAGGATCGCCGCTGTAGCGCACCACTTGCAGCACAGGGCCGAAGATCTCGGCCTTCACATCTGCAATGCTGCGCACTTCAAACATCTGTGGCACTATGGTATTTATAGCTGCTCCCGCGATATTCTGCTGGGCTAGCAGCGGTTTTTGTTCTAGTTTGAGGCGCTGTAGGTGCTGCTGTATGCCTTGGCAGGCTTCGATATCGATCACGCGCGGCACATCGGTGGCCAGCAGCGCGCTGTCGCCGCAGACCAGCTCTTTGGCAGCGCCTGCGATCATCTCGATCACGTTGTCGGCAATGGCCTCATGGATGCACAGCAGGCGCAGGGCAGAGCAGCGCTGGCCTGCGCTGCGAAAGGCCGACTGGATGACGGCATCGCACACTTGTTCGGGCAGGGCAGATGAATCGACCACCATGGCGTTGATGCCGCCGGTCTCGGCGATCAGTGGGGTGATGGGGCCATCTTTGGCGGCCAGTGCGCGGTTGATGATTTTGGCCACCTGGGTGGAGCCGGTGAAGACCACGCCGGCTATGCCGTCTAAAGCTACCAAAGCCGCGCCCACCGTCTCACCCGGGCCGTGGCAGATTTGCAAAGCATCTACAGGTACGCCCACAGCGTGCAGCAGGCGGACGGCCTCCAGCGCCACGCCAGGCGTTTGCTCGGCGGGCTTGGCCAGCACGGTATTGCCGGTGGCCAGCGCGGCGGCTACTTGGCCCATGAAGATAGCCAAGGGGAAATTCCACGGGCTGATGCACACCCACACGCCGCGCGCTTTGAGGCGCAGCTCGTTGCTCTCACCGGTGACGCCGAGTTGCTTACCAGGCATGGCCATGGGCTGCATAATGCGCTGCGCCTCGATGGCGTAGTAGCGCAAAAAGTCCACCGCTTCGCGCACCTCAGAGACCGCGTCGCCCCAGGTTTTAAAAGCCTCTTTCACCAGCAGTGCGCAGAACTTGGGCATTTGCTGCTCTAGCGCGTCGGCTGCGGTGTGCAACATGGCGGCGCGCTGCGCAACCGGCAGTGCACTCCACTTTTGAAAGCTGGCATGCGCACGCTGCATTGCGGTGGCGGCCAGTTGGACATCTAACTCCGGCACATGGGGTACGGTGCAGGTTTGCAGCGCGTGCAGGAGCGGTGCGCGCATGGCCTCGTCTGCCAAATCCAAGCCCTGGCTGTTACGCCGCGCACCCGATGCAGCGGTGCCAAACAGGTCTACCGGCATGGGTAGCGACGAGGTGTTTTCCAAACGCAGTGGTGAGATCAGCAGTGTGTCCATGCCCACAGCTTCGTCTGCCAGCTGGTTCACAAACGAGGAGTTAGCCCCGTTCTCCAGCAGGCGGCGCACCAGGTAGGCCAGCAGGTCGCGGTGCGCGCCTACAGGGGCGTACACGCGGCAACGCACCAGCGGGTTTTTCAGCACCTCGCGGTAAATGCCCTCGCCCATGCCGTGCAGGCGCTGCAACTCGAATGTGGCCCCCCCGCTTGCCACTGCGTGTGCTGCGTTGCCCCCCGTGGGGGCCCTCGCGCCTTGGGGCGGCCCGGCGGCGCTCGTTGATGTTCTGGCCACCATTTGCAAGATGGCGGCAATCGTGGCCGCGTTGTGGGTAGCAAACTGCGCATACACCACGTCACCATGCGAGAGCAACGCGCGGGCACAGGCTAGGTAGCTCACATCCGTGTGGTGCTTGTGGGTGAACACGGGGTAGTGCGGCAGGCCCATCTCTTGGGTGCGCTTGATCTCGGCGTCCCAGTACGCACCCTTGACCAAGCGGCACATCAGCTTGACGCCGTACTTGCGCGCCATCTGCGCGATGTGCTCGATCAAATCGAGGGCGCGGGTTTGGTAGGCTTGCATGGCCAGGCCAAAGCCTTGCCACTGCGGGTAGTGCTGGGCTATTTTTTCTACCAAAGCCTCGAACACATCGAGCGAGAGCTCCAGCCGGTCTACCTCTTCCGCGTCTATCGTCAGATTGATGTTCGCCTTGGCCGCCAGCTCGCACAAACCCCACACACGCGGCACCAGCTCGGCCATCACGCGCGCGTGCTGGGTGTAGTCGTAGCGCGGGTGCAACGCGCTGAGTTTGATGGAGATGCCGTCTGCATGCTGCGGGCCGGTAGCGGCTGTATTTTGAAGATCTTTTTGGCCGCTAGCCCTCTTTTTAATTGCGGGAGCAGCTATGGAATGAATAGCGTTGGTGTAGCTGGCTAGATATTTTTGTGCATCCTGCTCGGTGCGCGCGCCTTCGCCCAGCATGTCGTAGCTAAAGGTCAACTCGGGCGATTGGCGGGCCACGGCCTGTGCCTCTTGGATGGTTTGGCCCAAGACAAACTGTTTGCCCAGCAGCGCCACGGCACGCAGCGTGGCGGCCACCACGGTGCGTGCGCCCAGCTTGGCCATCAAGCCGGGCTGGGTGTTGGCGTCACTTGGCAAAAAGTGTTTGCTCAGGCCGATGGCGGCAGACGACAGGCGCGCCAGCACGGCACCGCTTGCGTCGTTGCGATCGGCTCCGTCAAAATCGGCCCGGCCCAGCTGGTCGGTGGTCAGCGCGATGGCGGTCTCCACATCGGGCACACGCAGCAAGGCCTCGGCCAGGCGCATCAGCGCCAAGCCCTCTGCGCTGGAGATGGGGTATTCTTTGAGCAGGCTTTCCATCGCCCAAAACGGCGGCGGGTTGTCGCGCACGGCTTGTACCCAGGGCTTGGCCTGCTGGGCCGCTTGGGCCCAGTCCAATGCGCCTTGCAAGGGGCGCAGACACTGAGCGACGACGGTAGATTCTGGACGGTAAGCAGTGGGCAAACGCATAAAAGCCTCTTTTCGCAGTTAGATGCTCTATCATTTACCCAACTGCACTGGATTAATCTCGGTAATTTTGAATTTCGTAGTGAAAAATGAAGCGCGAAGCCGTTTTCCAGTTCCTAGACTGCAACCCACCACGTAAGGACTACACAGACCCGCGCGCCCCTCTTGCGCCAAGCACTTGGTGAAGAAGCTTGCCAGCAAATGCGCTACTTTGCAAAACCCGCCCATCTTTGTGGCCTAATCTAGGGTCGAACCCTTTTTTTACTGGAAACCTCCATGGCCGACAAAATCAGAACCGAAGCAGACCGCAAACGCAGCCCGAAACCTATCTTGCCTAACGGCGTCACCATGCCGGTCAGCCGTGGCCAAAAGATCAGCCTGGAGCGCGGTGCCGCTACCCGCAACAAGAAGAACGCTGGCAAGCGTCCGAAAAAAGGCGGTTAATTCATTGCGAAATGGACAGTGGTGCAAAGCCGCTGTCCGCAACAAGGTGGGCCTGCCATCGTTGGCCCGCAATGCAGTGGCCTACAGCCGGGACACTGCAAACGCCACCACCTCAGCACCGCTGCGCAGGCCTAGTTTTTTCTTGATACTGGCCCGATGCACGTCTATTGTGCGCGAGCTCAGTACCAAGCTGTAGGCAATTTCTTTGGTGGTTTGCCCCCGACCTATTCTCTCCAACACTTCTACCTCGCGCAAAGACATTTGGCTTTGCGGGGCTGTGCGCGGAAAATCTGCCGGGGAGCGGCGCGAGCGGCTAGGCACCACGCGGTTGAGCAGCTGGGCGCTAACCTGTGGACTTACCCACCGGTTCCCCACCAACAACTCGCGCGCGGCGTGCACCACCAACTCCCGCGCTTTTTCTTTCATCAGGTAGCCCTGCGCGCCCAGGCTGAGTACCTGCTCCGCGTAGATGAGCTCATCGTGCATCGACACCACCAGCACCGGCCTGTGCGCTTGGGCTTGCACCATCGCCCGCACGGTGTCCAGACCGTGCGAGTCCGGCAGCGACATGTCGGTGATGAGTAAATCTGGCCGCAACTGCGCAATGTCTCTGAGCGCATCATGCATATTCACTGCGTATCCCAGCATTTTGAATTCAGGCGCACTTTTCAGTAGCATCTCCAAACCAAACCGCACAATGTCGTGGTCGTCGACAATAAAAATGGTCTTCATTGAAATAATTAGTTGCAAAAAATATAGCGCAGCATCCACGCTTGAAAATACCTGCCAGGGCTGCGCCGAGCAGGAAAAATTCAGCCCTTGCTGGCTCCGCGCCGCTTAGCGAGACTACCTGACCAACCGCCACTGGCGGTACGTAGTTTATAGATGCAACTGGTGTACAAATACTTAGAATCTTAGAAGGTCTAGTCCCGCGCGCACTGCGCTCGCCCTGCTACCCTTGCTTTAGCTGAGGGGACTGTCCACCTTAGCATCAACCTTAGTTCTAATGCTCTTTGACCGGGCCTGACCACCATGTCTGCTCTTGTCCCGCCTGATGCTGAGCCCGCGCCTGGTTTAGTGGGCGATTTTGAGAATTTGTTAATCGCCCAATTAGAGGCGCAGCAACGCTATATTGCGCAGGAGTTGCACGACGCCTTGGGCTCGCGGTTAGCGGCCATAGCGATGATGCTGGGCGCGATAAAGACCGCGCACTCGAGCGAAGCCGCATCGCAAGCAGCGCTAGACACTGTGATTGCACATGCCCAAGAAGCCGCTGAGGTCGTGCGCAAACTGGCGCGCGGTTTAATGCCCGTAGACGATAGCCCTGGTGCGCTGTGGCGCATGTTGGAGCGCCTGTGTGCTGACTACGACCAAATTCAGGGTCTGCGCTGTGAGTTTGAAATGCAGGGCGACTTTGACCAGATTGCCCCCGAGGTGTCCAATCACCTCCTGCGTATCGCCCAAGAGGCGGTCACCAATTCCCTGCGCAATGGCCGCGCAAAGTGCGTCACCCTCACGCTTACCCAATTTGAAACCTACCGGCAAATGGTGGTCAGCGACGATGGGGATGGCTTTGGCACAACCCAGGCCAAAGCCCCTGAGCATCGTGGCTTGGGCCTTCGTAACATGCGCGCGCGCAGTGCCATGATAGGTGCGAACCTAAGTATTCAACCCAAGGTGTCCGGCGGCACTATCGTTACAGTGACTTGGCCTGCTCCGGCTACCCATAGCGGCTTTGACGCAGGTACAACTACCTAGTGCATAGCGCTAAAGCCACTAGACCCCACTCTCTGGAAGCCTTCAAACTATAAAAAAGCAAAGCAATATGTTTCATTTGGTAAATTTTGAAGCGCTGTTTCGAATGTCCATTTACTCCCCCTAGCCATGCAAACCATCGCCTCCACCTATGTACGCACCTCTCAGGGCCGTGCTTCGGCCTTTAACCCTCTCGGCAAGCTGCCGCAGCAGCTCAAAACGCTGCTGCAGGCGGTAGACGGTAAGACGGCATCCAGCGTGTTGTCTGCGCAGTTTTCAGACTTGGGCAATGTGGCGCAATGGCTTGGCCAGCTAGAGACTGCGGGGCTGATAGAAGACAAAGGTGCCCTCGGCCGTAGCCCGTCCTTCGGGCAGGATGCAGATGAAATCTGGGGCTCTGCGCGAGGCCTGCACCTCAAGCCTGCATTGCACATCGTGGCCAGCCCCCCAACGGGTAACCCCAGCATGCAGCGCTTGTTGGCAACGCCGGTCTCGCGGGCAGATGCGTGGCAACCCACGGCAGCAGCTGGGCTAGAAGACGACGCGCCCACACGCTCGCTGGAGACGATTTTGGCAGACCTCACGCAGCAGGTCGTTGATGTGATGGCGACATTTGTATTGACTTACCTGCCTGACAAAGCTTTTGAAGTGCTCACAGAGCTTGAAACCCTGCGATCCCCAGCCCAACTCAAAGCAACACTGCCTACGTATGAGAGCCTGGTCCGCTCGGCAGGCCAGGTAGGGCGCCAGCATATTGCCGAGCTGCAACAACTGATGGAGCGGCAATTTGTAGCGTCTTGATGCGCTGCCCGTGGGTTCGCGACGCGTACCCTGAGTAACCCGCCCTGCGCTGTATGCTCCACGCTGGCCGTCGCCCGCGAATGTCAAACCAATAAGCGCCGTCACCTGCGGCAAATACCCGGTAAATCACTAAAATGGCGTACTCTCGCCACACAAAATTTTAGTATGAACACATTTTCTGAAATATCTGACAGCCTAGACAAAATCGATCTGAAAATCTTGAACGCCCTGCAACTGGACGGGCGCATCAGCAACCTCAAACTCGCCGAAGCTGTGGCCCTGAGCCCTACGGCGGTGTTGGCGCGCACCCAGCGTTTGCAGCGTGAGGGCTACATCCTGGGCTACGAGGCGCGGCTGAACCCGGCCAAGCTGGGGCGGGGCCTGATGGTGTTTGTCGAGGTGCTGCTGGAGCGCACCACGCCCCAGGTGTTTGAGCAGTTCAAAGCCGCCGCCCAGGCCCGCCCCGAGATACTGGAATGCCATATGGTGGCCGGCGGTTTTGACTACCTGCTCAAAACCCGCGTGCGCGACATGGCCGCCTACCGCGAGTTTGCCGGCAACGCTCTGTGGCAACTGCCTGGCGTGCGCGAGACGCGGACCTATGCGGTGATGGAAGAGGTGAAAGAAACTACCCGCCTGGTGCTGTGAGGGTGCTCGGCACCAGACGCGGAAGGCGTGTCAAAACGCACAATTTTGGGCATTATTTTTAGGGCCAACGAAGTTTGGAGAGCCAGGCCGTTACGATACCAAGGGTCGTGCGTGTCACGCTGCAGATCTTTATAAATATTACCGCG
>JAYVDN010000256.1:0-4886 GCA_043749385.1 Polaromonas sp. | reverse complement strand
TTCAGGGCAACAGCCCTTTAGAATATCGCGAGAGCAGCTACTAAATGCATAGCTCGCGGGAGCTGCTTTAACGCAATGGCATGATGTGCAGCGCCTGCGGCGGCAGGTGCAACCGCAGCTCAGCGCCCACGCTGGCGCGCAGCGAGCGTAGCAAAGCGGTGGATAAATTCAAGACTACGCTGTCGCCCTCTGGCGTGCCGGGCACCACCAGTTTGCACACACTGATCTCGCCCAAGGGCAGCATTTCCACCAAACGGCAGGGCAAGAAATGGTCTTGCACTGAGGGTGAGGCCGCAACCAGCGCATCTCCCGCAGTACGGTCCGCCCCCAGCACCTGCACCAAATCCCCCGCCATCACCCATGTCACAGCGGTGTTGTCGGCAATTTTGCCTTTGTCGGGCACGTGCAGCACCTGCTTGCCCCAATGCAACCGGCCCATGCCGACGGCACTGTCAGGCACGTAGATACCCGGTGCGGGCGCCGTATGAAACTGCCCGGCAAAATGGTTATGAATACCCACCAGCTGGGCCACCCGGGCATTGCGTGGGCTGTGCAGCACGCGCTCAGGCGGACCGCTTTGCAAGGTCGTGCCGCCGTCCATAATCACCACTTTGTCAGCCAGGCGGCGTGCCTCTGCCAGGTCGTGGGTGACCAAAATAATGGGCAATTGCAAACTGGCATGCAATGTCGCCAGCTCACGGTAGAGCACCTGGCGCATGGGGGCGTCAACGGCAGAGAACGGTTCATCTAGCAGCAATACCCCTGGCTGCGCCGCCTCGCCTGGCAACGGCACAATGCGCACCAAGGCACGCGCCAGCGCCACACGCTGCTGCTGCCCTCCGCTGAGCTGGTGGGGGTGACGGTGGGCTAAATCGGCCAAGCCCATGCGCTCTAGCAGCGCCATGGATTGCGCACTTTTTTGACCCTTATTCCAATCAATATTAGCGCAAACAGCTACGTTTTCAAGCGCATTGAGATGGGGAAACAAGGCGTACTGCTGGAACACCAAGCCCACGCACCGCGCTTGCGGCGGCAGGGCGACGCTGCGTGCACTGTCGAACCATACGGCTGCTGTCTGTGCCGTGCCCAAGCGCACCACGCCGGATAAACTGGCGGATTGGTACAGCCCGGCTACAGCACGCAGCAAAGTGGTTTTGCCGCTGCCCGACGGGCCGACCAGAGCCACCAGCTCGCCCGCTGCGCAGTCAAACTCGGCCTGCAGTGGTACGGGCGCTGTGCATTGCAGGGACACGTGCAGGGGGCTCCCTTCCCACGTAGCGACAGGAGCAGGGGCTATGCCATGAGCACAGGGAGGAACGGACGGAGCTATCTGCATAACCATGCGGCAATGATAGGGCAACCGCGCAGCACCCTTCGTGCCTGGAGTTATTGCCCTGTTGCCGTCACATCGCAAGCTACAACAAACGCAACGTTAGCCAGGGCCGGCAGGGCCGGTATAGCTACTCCGCTGAGCGTAAGCAGGTTGGGCCATTGGCCAACAACGGGGCAAGTTGCTGCAATGGGCGTGACGGACGGCGTGCAAGATTGCACCGTACATGCCAAGCCCGTGCTCGGCGTGTCAACGGCAATCGCGCCGTCTGCAGCAGTAGCGCCTGAGTTGATGAAAGTGACGGTGTAGCTGGTGGTGCCGCCGGCCTGAACCGCGGTGACACCATTCGTTTTAGTGACAGACAGGATGGTGGAGCACGCAGGGCTGAACGCAGTGGTGGGCCCCGCTAACACCGATCCAGTGCCAGAGGTAGAAAACCATGGCCCTGCGGGCGGGGTAACGTTGCCACGGTCGGTGCCATTGGTTCCACCTGCGGCAAGCGCAGATGGCGCTGCTCCAGCAGTGTTGTAGTAAATCACGCCGCCGCCGCCGCCGCCGCCCGGGCCATGCTGGCTGTAGGATGAATTCGCGCCATTGCCGCCGCTGGCTTGCACAGTGCGGCCACCCAGCCCCGTGGTAACCGCCGCTGCAATGGTGCCGCCAGCCCCCGCGCCTCCGCCAGCATCTGTGCAAGCGCCCGCTGTAAAGTTCGGCTCGAATCCGTTTGCGCCGTTGGCCAGCAAATTGCCTGTGCCGACTAAGGCGGCTGCGCGCAGCACAATCAGTCCACCGCCGTTGCCGCCCCATCCGCCCAAATCGCAATTAGTGCCACCGCCATCAACGTGGCCTGCCCCGCCGCCACCGCCTAAGATGAAGCGCGAGATGCCGAGTGCTAAATTGTTTCCCACGCGGCTACCGCCGTCTCCGCCAAAGCCGCCGCAGTCTCGAAAGGTTGTGGGGCGTGAAGCATCGTTCCAGCAGCCACCACCATTGCCTCCGTTACCGCCGTTCCCACCACCACCACCACCCCCGTTTTGGTTGTTACCACCGCCCCCAGCATTGCCAGGAGCGCCTCGTCCGCGCGATCCATTGGGGTAGCCGTCTACACCCGTGTTAACTTGCGCTGCACCGTTGTAAACCAACTGTGGGGTGCCCGCGACGCCCTCCGCTTTGAAGTTACCCTCACGCTCTCCACCCGGGCCGGGCGCAATGACACTGCCTGCCGCAGCCCGGTAAAAAGACGAGCCATCTACCGGGTCGAGCACCGAAGGGCCATAAGGCGTAAAAAAAGTCACGCCGCCCCCGCGAAACCCGCGACCTGTCGCATTCAAATTAAATCCTGCCATGTTGACGGTACCGCTGGCTTGCAATGCCAACACACCCCCTGCAGCACCGTTCCATGCCAGCGGGGTGACATCGGCCGTCAGCGCCACGTTGCTGTATTGCGGTACACGAACGACTTGGTAGCGGTATGCGCCCATCGAGGGCGTTGCAGCACTGGCCTGGTAGGCTTTGGCGGTGCCACCGCCAGGGCCTGCACACACCACGCCCACAGACGCACCTGCAGCGGATGTGGCAGTGCAATACTCCCACGTGCCCGCCTTGTAGTTGTTTGTCAAGTTGCCCCCTGCATAGGAAGTGCTGGTCTCCAGGCGCGTCGCGCAGCCTGCCGCTCCTACACCATCGCCGTAGCAATCGCTGTTGGTAGAGTCAATTTCTGCGCCCTGCATTTGAATGACCATCAATAGATCGCCTGGCCCGATGGCTGTGGTGTTGCCGCCAGCATCCACAGCGCCTATCTGGATCGACGTGGCACCTACTGCCACATTGGCCCCAGTGCCAGGGTAGTAAGAGTTCACAATGGCGCCGGCCGACGTTGTGGTTGCATTACTGCCCGGTGTGGCGCACACCTGCGCCAGCGCTGTGTGGCACAGCAGACCAACGACGACTGCTTGTGTTTGCAATAGCGCACGGACTGTGAAATCAAAGGTATTCATGCTCCTCAGTATCGCTCATAACCCTCTGCGGCACTTTCACGTTTTCGCAGATAGCATGTAATTTCTCACAAGGCTTTGGGATTTTTGACCGGCGCTTGAAGCGATCCGTGTGCCTTCAGTCAGCGCGCACGAGAGGTGCTGAACACCGCTATCAACGCCGCCATAGAGCATCCTACCAACGCCAACGCCATGCTGTGCGCACCTACGTCGTCGAACGATTGCACTCTGTCATAGATAGCCACACTCAGAGTTTTGGTCTCGCCCGGGATAGAGCCGCCTACCATTAACACTACGCCAAACTCGCCCAAGGTATGCGCTGCCGTCATGGCCACACCGGCCAGCACGCCGGGCCAGGCCAGAGGCAACTCAATCTTGGTAAACGTGCGCCACGGGCTCAGACCGCCCACCCAAGCCGCCTCACGCACGCTGGGCGATAGTGCGGCAAAGGCGCGCTCCATGGGCTGCACCATGAAGGGGATGTTGACCAAAAGCGACGCCAGCAGCAAGCCTTCAAAACTGAACACCACACGCAAGTTCAAATGTGCGGCCAACCATGCACCGACGGGAGAAGCCGGCCCCAAGCTGCTTAAAAAGTAAAACCCAATCACCGTAGGGGGCAGCAGGAGCGGCAGCAGTATTAAAGCCTGCACCCATGGCTTAGCGCGACTTGTGGTGGTGGCCAGCCAGCGCGCGAGCCACAGACCAGGCGGCAATAGCAGTGCTGCGGTCCATAGAGCGAGGGTGAATGATACGCGAGCTGCTTGCCAATCCATCCACCCATTATCTATGCAGGCAAGGCGAAAAAAAGCCCGCTGGTGGGCGGGCTTTTTTTAGTTACGTGCCCTAAGTAGACACTGCCTAGCCTACATTACTGCCCCGTGGCTGTCACGTTGCAGTTGACGATCAAAGTGACCGTGCTGTTGGCCGGGAAGGTGCCAATCGTCTCGCCTGCGGCGAAGAAGTTGGTTGCTCCACTCAGCACCACCGTACCCTGCGGCAGCATGCTGCTTGGGCAAGATGCGCCACCGGTGGTCGCTGTACAAGTCACCGAGATGCACTGCAAGCCAGCTGACGCTGCATCTTTCACCAAGGCGCCGTTGGCTGCCGATGGGCCGCCGTTGGCGAAGGTCACCGTGTAGGCCGTGGTGCTGCCAGCCACCAAGGTACTTGCACCGTTGGTTTTGCTAACGGACAGGTTAGCCACTTGTCCCACCGTCACTGCCACGCTGGAGCTGTTGTTGCCCGGTGTCGTGTCGGTGGTGCCCGCTGGCACGCTGACGCTAGCGCTGTTGGTGAGCACGCCGTTGGCTGTGCCTGCAACCGTTACCTGGAAGGTCACGGTGGCTGACTGGCCGCTGGCCAAGGTGCTGGTACCCGAGATGGTGCTGCCCACCGCCGCCGCACTGATACCTGCCGTTGGCAAGATGTTGGTGATGGTACCCAGGCCGGCTGGCAGGGTATCCGTCCACGTCGCGTTGGTCACAGGGCTTGGGCCGTTGTTGACGATCACGATGGTGTAGGTGAAGGTGCTGCCTGCGTTCGGTGTGCTGTTGCTGGTG
>JAYVDN010000255.1:0-6657 GCA_043749385.1 Polaromonas sp. | reverse complement strand
GTAGAGCGTGCCAACCGCGTGCGCGAGATGCTGACCATGCTGGAGACCATGACAGTGTGGAGCGACGAGATGCTGCGCCTGGACACTGAGACCCTGACCAAGGTGCTGAAACTGGGTGCGAAGATTCAAAAACTCATACGTGGTGATTTGCTTGGGTCTGGCACCAGCGCGGCCACGGCTGGGGGCAAAACTGCCAGGCAACAGCCTGCCCAAACTGAATTACAAGCTAAGAACCAAGCCCAAGTGCAAGCCCAAACTGATATGCAAGCCATGGGCTCGGTAATTGGGCCATGAAGTAGCCCTTTTTTTGTCCATGCATTTCTGTTAAGACTGAAATAACTGTAATTAAGAACCAAGGAGTAACGAGCATGACCCACACCTTCACCTACAGCGGCCAAGCCAGCGCCTTGGTGCAAGACAAAAAACTCTGGATGCGCGTAAACCGTGTTTTGGCATGGGCCTTAGTCGGCTCACCGGTGCTGCAAATCATGCTGGGGACTGATTTAGTACGCGGCCTGTGGCTCGACTTGGCCATTTTGATCGCCCACGGCGCGCTGTCTGTAGCGTTGTTTGGACTACCTAAAAACAGAGACCCACGCCAAGCCCTTTGGACGCGCTGGGCCGGCCTGCCCGAGCACAGCATGTCGCCACGCAACAGGTTTTTACTCAGCGGTTGGCGTGTGGCGGTAAGCAGCCTGTGGCTGGTTGCCGTCCCCACGGTCATCACTGTTTGGGGCTGGCTTGAAACCGCCCTACCTGCATTGAAAGTGCTGGGTTTAGGTATGGGCATGGTGCTGCTACCCGTCCTGTACGTGGGCGGCTTCTTTGGGCTACTGCTGCAGTACGGCTTGGTTACCCACCTGCACCGCGCCACCGTATACGCCCTGCGCCGCTGGGGCTATGCGCCCACGCACGCACCCAAAGTGGCCTTTTGGACAGTGGCCGTATTTTTAGCCACCAGCATCGCTAACCTTTTCAGACCTTTATGGAGCTAATGCCATGACCGCAAACTTTCCCCTCACCCTGCTCTACGACGGCGCCTGCCCGGTGTGCAACCTGGAGATGGACAACCTCAAAGCTCGCAACACGGCGGGCTTGCTGAAGTTTGTCGATATCTCAGCACCGTTTTTTGACCCTGCACCGTATGGTGCCAGCCTAGCGGCTATGAACGGCCTGATTCACGCCGTGCGGCCCGATGGCTCGCTGGTGATAGGCGTAGAAGTGTTTCGCCTGGCCTATAGCGCAGTGGGCCTGGGGCACTTGGCAGCGCCCACGGGCTGGCCGCTGCTCAAACCAGCGTTTGACGCAGCCTACAAAGTGTTTGCGCGCAACCGGTATGGTTTCTCAGCAGTTTTCATGCCTGTGCTCGAACGCTTGCGCACCGTGCGTGCAGCGGCTCGTGCAGCAAAAGTAGATGCCGCTGCGCACCAAGCCACCCAAGCCGCCAGCGCCTGCCGCACCGCAGGCCACGCAGGCGGGCAGTGCGATCTATCCACCAGACCTACCCCATCCACCACACGCTAAAGGAGCACACCATGAAAGTCATAGTTTTTGGCGGCGCAGGCCTGCTGGGCCGCGCCATTGCCACAGAGCTGCGCAGCCACGGCCACCAAGTGGTTACCGCAGGCCGCAGCGGCTGCGACGTGGTGGTGGACTACCGGTTTGACAACACGCCCGAGCTGTTTGCCGCCGTAGTGCGCGGGGCCGTCATCGTGGTCAACGCGGCGGGCATATTGATAGAGCGCGCAGACAACACTTTTGCCGCAGTGCACGTTGCCGCGCCCGCTGCGCTGTTCAAAGCCTGCGCCACAGAACGCGTGGCCCGCATCGTGCACATCTCCAGCCTGGGCGTAGGCACCAGCATCGCAGGCGCCTACATGGCCAGCAAACTGGCCGCTGAGCAAGCCCTGCAAGCGGGCAGTGTGGACTACGCCATCGTGCGCCCCGCACTGCTGGCAGACGCCGCCTGCCCCAGCACCCGACTGTTCCAATGGCTGGCCAAGCTGCCCGTCATCGCCCTGCCCGGCCTGCTGCACCCCGGTGCATCGCTGGTGGCGCCCATCCAGGTGCAAGACGTGGCCGAGGCCGTCACGCGCATCTGCGAACACCCCAAAGCCCTGCGCCGCACCATCGAACTGGCCGGGCCAGAGGTAATGACTTACAAAACCATGCTGGCACGCTACCGCCAGCAAGCAGGCAAAGGCGCAGCCCTGTGGCTGCCCCTGCCCTGGTGGCTGATGAAAGCCACCGCACTGCTAGCCGCTCACCTACCTCAAAGCGTCTTCAGCATCGACACCATGCGCATGCTGCAAGCGGGCAGCGTACCGCAAGCCAACGAGGCTTTGTACTGGCTGCGCCATATGCCAAAACCGGCTGTAGCCCAGCAGAATATTGCGGGACCAGCTATGAAAATTGAAGCTATTTGGAAAGGTTAGTTACCATGTCCCACGGCCCTCACATTAACGCATTCCTGTACGGCGCGGTATGCAGTGCAACCGCATCGTTGCTGCATATCGCCATCATCGCAGGCGGTGCCAAGTGGTACGAATTTTTTGGAGCGGGCAAAAAGTTTACCCGAGCTGCCGAGCAAGGCCATGGTTGGCATGATGTAGCGACATTGGGCATTGCCAGCATGTTGGCAGTATGGGCGGCTTATGCGCTGTCGGCCGCAGGCACAGCCGTACTCGCACCACTACCGGCCCACAAGATCGTGCTCAGCCTCATCACGGCCATCTACTTGCTGCGCGGTGTGGCGGGCTTTGCGCTGTCGCTGACACCCAAGCGCAGCCACAGCACGCGGTTTATCGTGGTCAGCTCGCTCATCTGCCTTGGCATCGGTGCAGTGCATGCTGTAGGCACCTGGGAGCTGTTAATGGTCGATTTCTAAGGGTTTCTATGATGACTTTAGGCCCGTGGCCCAATAAAATATCGCGAGAGCAGCTATAAAATAATGAGCAACCATAGAGCCTGATTTTTTGAAAACCCCACCTACCCCGCCCGCTGCACGCCCGCAGCGCATCGCCATCGTCGGCGCAGGCTTTGCGGGCCTGGCCTCTGCCACCCTCCTGGCCCGCGCTGGCCACCAAGTGACTGTGTTTGAAAAGTTTGCCACGCCGCAAGCCGTGGGCGCAGGCATCTTGGTGCAGCCCACGGGCCTGGCCGCCATGCGCGCGCTGGGCATTGAGGACGAAGTGCTGGCCCATGGTGCCAAGGTGGACTGGCTGTATGGCGTGAACCCCACCGGCAGGCGGGTGATCGATATCCGCTACCACCGCTGGCAAGCCGGTAGCTACGGCCTGGGCCTGCACCGTGGCGTGCTGTTCAATGCGCTGTGGCAAGCCGCCACCCAGGCCGGCGTGCAGATCCACACCGGCCATGAGGTGACCCAACTGACCGAGCTGGCCCGCTACGACCTGCGGGTGATTGCCGACGGTGCCAACTCCCAGCTGCGCGGCCAAACGGGCCTGAAGGTCAAAGACACGCTCTACCCCTGGGGCGCGGTATGGGCTGTGCTGCCCGACACGCAGCGCCAGTACGGCAGCACCCTGTGGCAGTGGTACCGCTTGGCTAACCAAATGCTGGGCATCATGCCCACGGGGCAAGCCCCCGGCAGCAGCACCCCCATGGTCAGCCTGTTTTGGAGCCTGCGCCAAGACCGCTACGCCGCCCTGCAAAGCGCAGGCCTGCAAGCCTGGAAAGACCAAGTGCTGGCCCTTAACCCCGGCTGCGCAGAGCTGCTGGCGCACATCACGTCGATGAATCAGTTGACATGGGCGCGCTACCACGACGTAGTGATGCCCCGCTACCATACCGCTGGCAACACCCACTGCACGGTAGTGATAGGGGACGCCGCCCACGCCACCAGCCCGCAGCTAGGCCAAGGCACCAACTTGGCCCTGCTAGACGCCGTAGCCCTCACCCAAGCCCTCAGCACCACCGCCGACCTGCCCAGCGCTCTGGCAGCCTACACCCAAGCGCGCCGTGGCCACCTGCACTTCTACAGCCAAGCCAGCCGCCTGCTCACGCCCCTGTTCCAAAGCGACTTGACGGTACTGCCATGGCTGCGAGACATATTCCTGGCCCACAGCGCCGGCTGGCCCGTGTTGCAAGGCGTGAACCTGCAAACGCTGGTGGGCGTGCGCAAGGGCTGGTTGGGTGGGCAGCTGGCGCTTTGACTGAGTTGTGCGCATGCTTAATGCAGCGCATTGCCTACAAACTCGCTACATATTCAGTAGCTGCTCCCGCGATATTCTATTGGGCTAGAAGCCTATTTGGCATTAAATTACCGCAGAAAGACGAAAGGCCGCATATAGCGGCCTTTCCATTTGGTGCATCTGACGATTACTCGTTTCAGCTTGTTAGCGTTCAGAGCGCATATCCCAATCGATAAGTGCTTGAACTATAGCCCATTTCAGGTTACAAATGCAACATAATTTCACAATCACTTTTGTTTGGGAGACAACATGACACAAAACATGCGCTATCGACTGGCGCTAGACCTCGGTTCCACCTCACTGGGTTGGGCCATGATTAGGCTTAATGCCGAGAATTCCCCCTGCGCAATTATTAAAGCTGGATCGAGAATTTATTCCAATGGACGAGAAAGCGCACCAGTTGGTCAGCAAGGCGAATCACTGGCGAAGGTTCGAAGGGAAAAGCGGCAAGCTCGACGACGCAGAGATCGAACGTTAAAGCGCAAAACCAACGTACTGAAACTTCTGGTGAAGCATGGATTATTTCCACAAAGTGTTGCCGATCAGAAGTCGCTAGAAACTCTGGATCCGTACGAGTTACGGTCTGAGGGGCTCGAAAAAGAATTGCCACTAAGCCATCTTGGTCGCGCATTGTTTCATCTGAGCGTCAGACGTGGTTTCAAGAGTAATAGAAAAACTGATACTGAAGACGCTGAGCAAAGTTTAATGAAGGCAGCAATGGGTAAGCTGGACGGACATATTACTGCCCACAAAACACTTGGTGCCTACCTAAACCATCGCATCACTTCGAATCCTAATCCTTTGCCGGGTCAAGCAATCGTCAGAGCGAAGAGTCACGTGGTAAGTCGGCCAAACAAACGCGATCAATCAAAATCCGTAGAAAAAAATGACTGGGAATTCTTCGTCCGTAGATCAATGGTTGAGGCTGAGTTTGATGAGTTATGGCAGGCTCAGAAGACTTTCCATGGCGTTAGTCTGTCGGAGCTTGCGCGGGAAGAAATTCGAAGAGAAATATTCTTTCAACGAAAACTACGCCCAGTCGATCCAGGAAGATGCACGTTACTGCCAAATCTTCATAGAGCGTACAAGGCTTATCCTGTAGCGCAAGCATTGATAGTGATTCAAACAGTCAATAACCTAAGAGTATTAGATTCAAATTTGCAGCCATCGCATCTAAGTCATCAGCAGCGAAGCAAATTGACTACCGAATTGCTTTGCGGTCGTGACCTCACATGGCATGCAGTCAAAAAGTCTCTAGGAATGCCAACTACTACCCTATTCAACTTGGAAAATGGGGCCGACAAACGAGTAGGTATCGAGGGTGATCAAACGGCAAAAATTCTAAAGTCCGAAAAGTATTTTGGTGAAGCCTGGTTGACGAAATTTTCTAAAGTTTTGAGACATCAAATTGTCTGGAAAATCTTGAACACTCAAGATGAGATATCACTAACTAGATGGTTGATCGCCAAAACAGGAATTTCGATTGAGAAAGCACAGTCTTTAACGAAAGTGCAGTTACCCAGCGGCGTGACTGCGTACTCCAGACGTGTGTCTACGAGACTGGTGTCTCAGTTGCAGTCAAGTCAGACTGAAGAGGCGATGGCGCTTCACTTGGCAATTGAGAAAAGTGGGCTTGGCAGTCACAGTGAACGAAGCCACCGCGAACTGACGGGAGAGTTGTTGGAAGCGTTGCCCAAACAATATGGGGATTACATGCTTCGTCACGTTGGTCTGAATGGACGAATTGGCAATCCAACAGTCCATATAGGCTTAAATCAATTGCGTGTTGTCGTAAACGCACTCATTACACGTTACGGAAAGCCCGTTCAAATTCACATTGAATTGGCACGAGAACTAAAGCTAAATGCAAAGCAACGTGAGAAAGTAAATGAGCAAAATAAAAAAAACCGCGACAACCGAAAATGGCGACGTGACAACTTCTTTGAAAACTTCAAACGAAATCCAACTGAAGCCGAGATGGAGAAGTTATTGCTTTGGGAGGAGCTAAATCCGATAGACTGTGCTGCAAGACAGTGTCCCTACACCGGTAAGCCAATTGGCATTAACGCATTGATCTTATCGTCTGAAGTGCAGGTCGAGCACATACTTCCAAAAGGCAAGACGTTAGATGATGGGCTTAATAATAAAACTCTTGCATTTTTTTCTGCCAATCAAGCCAAGGGTAACAAAACACCTTTTGAAGCTTTCGGCCACAGCCCAACTATAGACGGCATCTTCTACGATTATGAAAAAATTCTAGTTCGAGCAAAGCAGATGCGCAAAGAAAAGTACATGCGCTTTGCACCAAACGCGCTGGAGTGGTGGCTTGGCACAAAAGAGTCTATGCCTGATAAGTATTTAAACGAGACGAGACACCTAAGCGTAGTTGCCAAGGAGTATCTTTCGCTAATATGCTCGGACATAACATGTACAACTGGGCAGC
>JAYVDN010000254.1:0-10895 GCA_043749385.1 Polaromonas sp. | reverse complement strand
CGCCTGCGTGCAGCGCGCGCAGGTAGTCCTCGGCGACGAAGGCCTCGGCAGCGCTGCGTGCGGCGGCGGGTTTGAAGTAATTGCATCTATTTAGCTTTTAAAAGCGCAAAGCAAAACGCCCACTGTTGCAAAACAGTGGGCGTTTTTTATGTGCTGCTTGAGGATCAGCACAGACGCGATCCGCGTGGCAACCTGGCTGCCAGCCATTCATGCACATCGGCACGGATGTTTCGCCCTACCAGCAAGAAGTCCTCAAACCGGCTGGGAGTGTAGGGCAGGTACAGCAAGGGCATGCGGGCTTCCTCGGGCGTTCTGGCAGCTTTGCGGCCATTGCAGGCACCGCAGGCGGCCACCAGGTTCGTCCACGACCACGCGCCACCGCGCGACAGCGGCAAGATATGTTCGCACTGCAAGTCACGCTCGGCAAACACTTGCCCACAGTAGGCGCAGGTGTGGCGGTCACGCTTGAGCAGCTTGGCTTTGCTAAAGCTGGGCGTCACATCAAACAAATTGAGCTTGGGCACCCCGCGCACCGCGATGATGGGGGCAATGTCCAGCACCGACTGCATGCCACGCGCCACGTTAAAACCGCCGCGCAATGTCGCCAGCGGGCTATCGCCGTCGCACCACACCACAGACTCGCAGGCGTAGTGCGATGCCGCATCTTGCAGCGAGATCCAAGCCTGCGGCGTGCCTTGCATGTCAAGCTGGAGAACTTGGGGTTGCATAATGGGCTCCTAATGAATACAGAAATGGTGCGGGCATGGCGAATCGAACGCCAAACCTATCGGTTAAAAGCCGATGGCTCTACCAGTTGAGCTATACCCGCATAAAAATGAAAATGAAAGCGCTGTGGGGTGACCGCTGGGAATCGAACCCAAGTGGTCGGCACCACAAACCGAAGCTTTGCCACTAAGCTACGGCCACACCACAGCGCTTTTAAGAAAACTGGCGAGGGCGCACGGCATCGAACCGCGAACCTTTGGTTTTGGAGACCAACGCTCTGCCTATTGAGCTACACCCTCGTAACAATGGCGGAAGTTGTAGGATTTGAACCCACGCGCCGGGGTTCACCCGACCGATCAGTTTTCAAGACTGCGGCAATAGACCTCTCTGCCAAACTTCCTGTATGGTGCCGCGAGTAGGAATCGAACCCACCACGCCAGCGCCTTCAACGCTGCGCTCTACCAACTGAGCTATCACGGCATAAACTGGTGCCTCGCACACGATTCGAACGTGCAACCGCCGGCATCGCACACCGGTGCTCTGATCCAATTGAGCTAACGAGGCGAAAACTGGCGGAAGATGCAGGACTCGAACCTGCGGGACGTTGCCGACCACGACTTAGCAAGCCGCTGCATTACCACTCTGCCAATCTTCCTTTTGATATTTCCGGTTACGGGTTCCGGTGCTGCCCAATCTTTGCAGCCGGTTTCCACGCAACGTTTTGCAACATTGCACTTCTTGATTGGTAGCGGGAGTGAGATTCGAACTCACGATCTTCGGCTTATGAGACCGATGGGGACGACCAGACTCCCCTATCCCGCAATCTGGAGTCGTGTAGGGGGTTCGATGCCCTGTTTAACGGACTGAAAACCCGTCGTCCTAAACCACTAGGGCGTTCACGACACAAAACTAAAATCCATTTCTAAAATCCATTTCGGCTGTGCCAGCACGCGAGCGGTCAGCATGACGCTGAACCGGGTTCTCTCGCTGCACGGGTGTTGTATCCAACGCCCGCACATCCCACGCATCGTTCCCGCGACTGCGCAACGTGGTCATGCGCAGGCACACCCGAAATGGAGCGGACAGTCAGGATCGAACTGACGACATTGAGTTTGGAAGACTCACGCTCTACCCACTGAGCTATATCCGCGAATTTTTTAGAGCCCACGCGCAGCCAGTACCGGCGCGGCTCTACTTTACAAATTGTTAAAGATCACGAGCACTGTTCAACGCATCCTTAGATGCATCGGCCTGTGCACCAGCAGCGCGATCACTGCTGAAAATGAGAAATAAAAAAAGGCCCGGATTCTTGCGAATTCCGGGCCTCTTGGGTAAGAGATTGATGGGAGCTGCGCTAGGCGCTGGCTCCCCCCGGAGAACGGTCATCGTCATACTCACACGCCCAAAACATGGTGGTGGTATGGAGCAAACTTTCAATGAACGAACTGCTTCGCTCTGACTGCGGTTTGCCATGCGGCTTGGAATGCTGCGCACCCTGATTCATCGCAATCTGATGCGTCGCAAAAAGCCCAAGCGCAGCTCCGCCATGGCCGCTGGCGCGCATGGTGTGTGTAGAGTTGGCTTGCGTTATCACGATGGTCTCAGTAGGTAAAAATAAAAGGTATAGAAAATAAATTTATGAATTATCAAGTTAACGAACCGCCCTGCGGATGCGTTGACTTGAACTGTTTAGCGAATCTGTTTTGCTAATCTGTTTTGTCAGCCTGCTGAGCAGTTTTAATGGCAGAGCAGATCAAGCTGCGATAGATAGTACTGTAAAGAAACTTTACTACCTTGTCAACACTCTGCGATAATTAATTTTCTCTGCGTTGCAAAATTTACACACACCCCATGGCCACAGCATCCGATATCGCACCTAATGTTTCCGTAACCCGCAGGCTCAACTTGCTGGCGCTACTCCAAGAGTTTGCCGAAAATTTGGTTGCCGGTGGCACCACCACCAAGGGCATTGACCAAGCTTTTGCGCAGCGCATCCAGGTCTCGCCCAGCATGCTCAGCCAGATGAAAGCGGGCAGGCCGATTGGCAATAAAACAGCCGCGCAAGTAGAGGCGCTGTGCAAGCGGCCTGTAGGCTGGCTGGATACGCAGCACCCCGATCAAAAGCCTTCGCCTGCGGAGGATGCCTTCATGGATTTGGCACGCAAGGTGTGGCGTGCGCAGAACGCCAAAGACAAGCGCTCGCTCCACCAAATGGTGCGAGATTTTGACAAGGCCCCTCGCTAGCTGCGGGCGTGCGTCACGCCGCCGTCCACGACCAAGGTAGAGCCCACCACATAATCGCCCGCGCGCGAGGCCAGGTAAATCGCCGCGCCTGCCATGTCGTCGTCCACCCCTACGCGGCCTATCGGGATACGCTGGGCAACGGTATCGGCATGGTCGCGGGCGTCGCGGTTCATGTCAGAGGCAAAAGCGCCGGGGGCGATGGCGGTCACGATGATGCCGTCGCGCGCCAGGCGCAGCGCCATGCGCCGCGTGAGATGGATCAGGCCGGCCTTGCTGGCAGCATACGAATAGGTTTCCATCGGGTTAACCGATACCCCGTCGATCGAAGCGATATTGATGACCTTGGCGGCATGGCCACTGGCCGCCCCTGCCAGCAGGTCTTTGTGCAAGGCCTGGGTTAAGAAAAAGGGCGTTTTCATGTTCAGATCGACCACTTTGTCCCATCCAGCTTGTGGAAAATCGTCAAATGCTGCAGCCCACGCCGCGCCGGCGTTGTTGACCAAAATGTCCAACTGCGACTCATGCGCGCGAAAGCGCTCCACCAGGCTTTGAATGCCAGCAGGCGTAGACACATCGCCCGGCAAGGAGCGGCATGGCCCCAGCGTGGACAGCTCTGCGGCTGCCGCATCGCACTCCGCGGCCTTGCGGGCGCAAATGTAGACGCGCGCACCTTGCTTGAGAAAGCCCGCCGCAATCATGCGGCCAATGCCGCGCGAACCGCCGGTGACGATGGCAACGCGGCCGCTAAGGGAGAAAAGATTGTTCATAAGGAGCTTTCTAGACCAATGAAGGGGACGAGACACTGCCAGCGAGGCGGAGCCATAAAGAGTAGCAAACTCTCACTGCCGCAAGGTTCTGTCAAACAGGCTGAACAAGCGTTCCCAATGCCGCTCTGCGCCGCTTTGGTTATAGATACCCGCACGGCGTGGAAACACAAAACCATGCTCCACCGCCGGGTACCACTCTATGCGGTGCTGCGTCCCAGCAGCCTCCAAGGCAGCCTGTAGTTTCTGGATGTCAGCCGGTGGTGCCCAGCGGTCAATCTCGGCGCAGCCAAAATAGCTTTCACAGCGAATTTTGTCCACCACGCGGTGCGGTGAATCCGGCGCGTCAGTCGCCATGTTCGCGCCATGGATGGATGCAATGCTGCGCAGCCGGTCTGGAAACTGCCCTGCCGCCCACACCACAAACGGGCCACTCATGCAGTAACCCACCGCGCCAATGTGGCTTGCCTTGGCCGCTGGCTGCGCGTCCACAAAATCCAGCATGGCAGCCGTGTCTACCGCCGTGGTGTGTGCAGTCAAAGAATGCATGTGTTCAAACATGGTCGCCATGGTCGCTTCGGTGCGTTCGGTCAATTCAAAGTCTCTCGCGCGGCGGTAGTACAGATTGGGCAAGACCACGTAATACCCCACCGATGCCAAACGCCGCGCCATGTCGTGCAGCTCCTCGCGTTTGCCGGGGGCGTCCATGTAGAACAACACCACAGGGTGCGGCCCGCCCTCCTCGGGATACACCACAAAGGTGTTCATCGCGCCGTCAGCGGTGGGAAGATCAATGTGCTTTTCGATCATGTCGGTGGCCCAATCAATGTGTAGGGGTGTGGCGGCTGCCAAAGCTATCCGTCTGTCAAATTATGCCGCCTTAGCAACCGTCAACGCTGACGCCAAGTTAACACCTGGTCCACCGCTAAGCTCTGCCGGGCTTTGCAAAGCCGCTCTCCACCCAGCGCTGTGCACTCGCGCGGTTGAGCTTAAAGCCTGCGTCCACCCGCACACTGGCCAGCGCATCGCCGCCGTCATCGTGCGCACTCAAGGTGGCGTAGGGGTTGTCTTCGTCCGGCGTGATGTCCAGCGACACCGTCACGCGCTTGTCGAGCGCCGAGATGGTGATGCTCTGGTGCAAGGCAGCGTGTTGCTGCTGCTCTTGGCGGCGCACAAACTCGTGCGCGGTTTTCACTAAAGTGCTGAAGGCAAAACCGTCCAGAGGCTTGGGGTTCTTTTTGTCGCGGCCCATGGTCCACGGGCCTACCAGCGCAGGCTCGACCGCGCCGTCTTTGGTCATGGCTACAGCCCACCCATCGTCGTCTTCGTTTTTAATCACGCTGGCCGTCCAGCCGTCGCCTTGCCATAGGCGGGGTTCTTGGACTGTTGGGGTATCTTCTGTGGAGGGTGTATCAAGCATGCGCGATTTTACTTGCCCTTCAAGGCATTGGCCCGCAAACGCCCCACCACGCCAGTGGGGAAGTAATATACCGACAGCACAAACAGCACGCCTAGCCACAACAGCCACCGGTCAGGCGACAGCAGGGCTGACAGCCAAGGCAGCGCTGCGGTGGCCTCGCTGGCCAGTCGCAGCACGTCTTGCAAATAGCTTTGCGCCACCAGAAACAGCGCCGACCCGATAGCGGCCCCGTAAATGGTGCCCATACCGCCAATCACCACGATTAGCAGCACGTCCATCATGATCTCAAACGACAGCGAAGTGTCGGGCCCGTTGTAGCGCAGCCAAAGCGCCAGCATGGCCCCGGCCAGGCAGGCAAACAGGGCCGACAAAATGCTGGACGTGGTGCGGTACACCACTACGCGGTAGCCAATAGCCTCGACGCGAAACTCGTTCTCACGGATGGCTTGCAGCACGCGGCCAAACGGGGAGTTGACGATGCGCAGCATGGCCAAGAGCAGCACCAGCGCCGTGAAAAACAGCAGGTAGTAGCAGAGCAAACGCCCGTCTAGCATGACACCTAAAAATGGCGTGCTCATGAACTCATAGCTGGGCGACAATATCTCGGGCACCTTAAAGCTCAGGCCGTCTTCCCCACCAGTGATGTCTGACAGCTGCGAGGCCAAGGTTAAAAATGCCGAGGCCACGGCCAAGGTGATCATGGCAAAAAAGATGGCCCGTACGCGCAACGAGAACAGGCCGATCAGCAGGGCCAACACGAACGATATGGCGAGCGACGCGCCCAGCCCCACCGCCAGCGCCTGCCACGTCGCCCCCAGCCGCGTGCTGGCCACGGCAATACCATACGCACCGATGCCAAAAAACATGGTGTGCGCGAAACTGACGATGCCGGTGTAGCCCAGCAGCAAGTCAAAGCTGGCCACCAGCACGATGAACACCAGCACCTTGGCTGCGACGTTGAGCGCCTTTACGCCCGGAAAAATAAAGGGCGCAAAAGCCAGCGCGACCAGCAGCAGCCCCAGCAACACCGCCAGCACGCGGCTGCGGGGGAGGTCGTGGGATAACAGTCTGTTCAGCATATGTCAGGCCGTACGCTTGAAAAGATACACCCGTTCGCCCTGAGCTTGTCGAAGGGCTTAGTAGTGAAACATGGCTTCGACAAGCTCAGCCGGAACGGAAAATAGGTCATCATCTGTTCGCCACAGGGTAAACGCCCTGCGGCCGCCACAGCAGAATAGCCACCATGAGCGCGATGTTGGAAAACAGCGCCACCTTGGGTACCAAAAAGCCGGTGTAGTTGGCCATCAGGCCCACCAGCAGCGCGCCTATGGATGCGCCGCCGGTTGAGCCCAGGCCCCCGATGATGATGACGATGAAGATCAGCACATTGACCTGCGCGCCCATTTGCGGCGTGACGTTTTGCTGGTACAGCCCCCACATCACCCCACCCAGCCCGGCCAGGGCGCTGCCCACTACAAACACGCCAATAAACAAGCGCTTAATACGGTAGCCCAGCGACTCGACCATCTCCCGGTCTTGCACACCGGCGCGGATCAGCAGGCCAATCTTGGTACGGCTCAATGTCCAGGCCAGCACCGCAAACACCCCCAAGCCCACCACCACGGCCAACAGTCGGTATTTCTCAATCGCAGCATCGCCCAATAGCAAGGAGCCGCGCAAACCCTCGGGCAGCGGCAGCGCGATTTGCGCCGGGCCCCAAATGACTTTAATGAGTTCCTCGCCAATGATCATGCCGCCCATAGTGATCAAAATCTGTTTGAGGTGCTGGCCATACACGGGCCGCACAATGAAGCGCTCAAAGGCCAAACCCAGCGCACCCGACACCAGCATGGCCACCAGCATGGCCGGGAAGATGGCAACCAGGTTGCGCCACAGCTCTTTTGATCCCGTCCAGTCGCCCATCAAACCCAGCACCGTGGTGGCTACGAAGGCACCCAGCGCGATGAACACGCCGTGGCCAAAGTTCAGCACGTCCATCAAACCGAACACCAGGGTGAGGCCCGAGGCGATGATGAAGATGATCATGCCCATGGCCAATCCGGCCACGGTGAGCGTGAGCCAGGTAGAGCCCGAGCCCACCAGCGGCAGCGCCAACAGGGCAAGCACTGGCACCAGCAGCAGGGGCTTCCAGTCAAAGTCCAGCGCCTTCATGCTGCACTCTTTTGCTTTAGATACACTACATATTTAGTAGCTGCTCCCGCAATACTCCATTGGGCTACCGGCCAATTGTTCTTACAGATATTCATAGTGCAAGCCCCAACAGCGAGCGCTGCAAAGCCTCGTCCTCGGCCAGCGCCTGCATTGCGCCCGCATGCACCACCACGCCGTTGTCCATCACGGCCACATGGTCGCCCAGGCGCTTGGCAAAGTGGATGTTTTGCTCCACCAACAAAATGGTCACACCGCTGGCTTTGAGCTGCTGGAAGGCATCGATCATGTTGTTGATGATGGCGGGCGCCAGGCCTTTGCTGGGCTCGTCCACAATCAGCAGCGCGCGCGGCTCGACGATGGCGCGGGCTACGGCCAACATTTGCTTTTGCCCACCCGAGAGCTTGCCTGCTGGGTGGTTCCAAAACTTCTCCACTGCGGGGAAGAGTTTGAATATCCATTGCAAACGCGCCTCGTCCATCTGGCCTGCATGCTTGGCACTGCGCGCGGCCAGCAGCATGTTTTCTTTGACTGTCAAATCGGAAAATATGCCCATGGTCTCTGGCACATAGGCAATGTTCAGCCCTGCAATGGCGGGCGTGGGCAGTTGGGTAATGTCTTGCCCGTTGAAGCCGATGCGCCCCTTGGATGCCCGCCACAAGCCCATGATGGTGCGCAACGTCGTCGTCTTGCCTGCACCGTTGCGGCCCAGCAGCATGGTGAGCTGGCCGCGCGGTACAGCCAGATTGACACCATGCAAGATGTGGTACGCACCGATGTGGGTGTGCACGCCTTCCAGGGTGAGAAGTGCGTCGCTCATTTCGCAACCCCCAGTCGCTCGCTCTGAGCGCGCACAAGCCCTTCGACAGGCTCAGGGCGAGCGGTGCCTGGACCGGCAGGGCTAGCACTGACACCCATGTACGCCTCTTGCACTACGGGCGACGCTATCACCTCTGCAGGCTCGCCGTCAGCCACCAACGCGCCGTTGTGCAGCACGATGATGCGGTCAGCCAGCTCGCGCACCACGTCCATTTTGTGCTCTACCAAAAGAATGGTTTTAGTTTTTTCGCTTTTCAGCTTGCGAATCAAATCGAGAATGACGGGGGCTTCGTCGTGGCTCATGCCAGCCGTGGGTTCGTCAAACATGTACACCAGCGGGTCCAGCGCCATCAGCAGCGCCACCTCCAGTTTGCGTTGGTCGCCGTGCGGCAGGCTGGCCACAGGCGTGGCCCGCTTGTCCTGCATGGCCACCGTTTCCAAAATTTCCATCGCGCGCCCCGTCAACGCCGTGTGGTCGCTCCAAATGCTCCACAGGTTCAGGCCCCGGCGGTGCGGCCCGGCCTGCGTGGCTTGCACGGCCAGGCGCACGTTCTCCAGTACCGACAGGTTAGGGAAAAGATTGGTGAGCTGAAAGGCCCGCCCCAAACCAGCCCGCGTGCGCGCCGAAGCGCTCAGCCCGGTCATATCGCGCCCACCCAAGCTCACCTGACCGGAGGAGGCTTTTAACTGCCCAGAGATCAAATTGAAATACGTCGTCTTGCCTGCGCCGTTGGGGCCCACGATAGCAGTCAACGTGCCCGGCTCGAAGGCACAGGTCACGTTGTTGACCGCCACATGGCCGCCGAAGCGAATGGTCAGGTCTTTGGTTGTGAGCATGGCTATGTTGGCTGAACTGCTGAAAACTGGCGCGGGGGGCGGGGGCAGGACGCAGAGGACGCAAAAGTTACGCAAAGGACGCAAAAAAAGAAATACCAAAAAATACCAAAACAAATGTGACGAAAAATAGATAAACAAAATCAGCTTTTACACCGGATTTTTCCTCTCTTTTTGTCTTCTTTTGCGTCCTTTGCGCTTCTTTGCGTCCTCTGCGTCCGGTCAAGTCCGTATTCGTCTGGTCAAGTCCGTATTCGTCCGGTCAAGTCCGCATTCGCCCGTCAAAGATCAGCGCTTATTGCGAATAGGAATATTCATCTCTTCAGCCCGAATCTCGCGCACCAGCTCAGGCACGCCCCAGGCAAAGGCCGGGTCTACTTTGATTTTGAAGTGGTACATGCTTTGCATGGCCTGGTGGTCTTCTTTGCGGAAGGTCATGCGGCCTTTGGGGGTGTCAAAGCTCATGCCTTCCATGGCGCTGATCATGCCGTTGGCCGACGCATCGCCGCCGGTCTTTTTGAGTGCGGCCACTACGGCCATGGCGGCGGAGAAACCGCCTGCGGTGAAAAAGTCAGGCGGCGCCTTGAACTGCTTGTAGTGCTGGGCTACCAGGGCCTCGTTCACCGGGTTCTTGGGCATACCAAAATAGTAGTAAGCCGCGCCTTCCATGCCAGGGAACTGCTTGTAGGCCACCATGGCGGGCAAGATGTTGCCGCCGGTGGCGATCTCGATGCCGTGGCGCTTGAGGTCCATGTCGGCGATCTTGAAAGGGTTGCCACCGGCCCAGATGATGAAGATCACTTTGCGGCCCGGCAGGTCTTTGAGCTTGTCGATCAAGCGCTGGCCACCGGCGGTGAAGTCGGTGGTGGCGGGCGGCAAATACTCTTCGTGGACGATTTTGGCGGTTTTGATGGCTTCTTTAAATGCCTTGATGCCATCGCGCCCAAAGGCGGAGTCTTGCGCCATCGTGGCGATGGTGATGCCTGCTTTGTCTAGCGCCACCGCATTGGAGATAGCGTCTTGCGAGCTGTTGCGGCCTGTGCGGAAGATGTATTTATTCCACTTGTCACCGGTGATCGAGTCAGCCACGGCGGGTTCTACCAGCAAGATTTTTTTGTATTCTTCAGCTACGGGCAACATGGCCAAAGCCACGGGGGAGGCCGTGGGGCCTACGGCCAAGTCGGCTTTGTCGTCACCGTAGGCGGCGGCCAGCAGGCTCTTGCCCAGGTCGGGTTTGCCTTGGTCGTCTTTTTCAATCACCACCAGCTTTTTGCCGGCCACTGCCATGGTGCCGCCAGTAGCGTAGTCCAGGCCCATCATGAAACCGGTGGCAGTTTGCTTGCCATAGGCCTCTAGCGGGCCGGTTTTGCTGTAAATGTGGGCAATTTTGATCTCTTTGGCTTGGGCCAAGACCAAGGGGGATGCCAGGGCGCAGCTAAGGGCGGTGGCGGCCAGCGCGATGCGCGTGGCCCAAGAACAGTGGGGCATATGTATCTCCAATAATGATAGCTATTAGGCCCTAGTATGCACTCAGTGTGCCTGGCTGCACGCTGATAATTTGATTGAAATTCAATTTTAATTTGAGTCCATATGCCTATTTTTAGTGCGCTCACGGCGGTAGCGCGTAGCGTCTGTGGCGGAGCGGGCGCAGGCTTGTCTCCCCCTTGATTGACAAGCAAAGTCAGGCTGGATATGGTGATCAATCGATCAACAACCGTTACCCACAACCGTTTGGCATTGCGCCAGACAGGCGGGTACCCACCCCATCCACCACAGGAGATCCGATGTCCGCTTTACTCAAACCCATCAACCTGCACGACCTGCAGCTTGCCAACCGCACCGCCATGGCCCCGCTCACCCGCTGCCGCGCTGGGGACGGCGATGGGCCCCAGCCCATCAGCGCGGTGTACTACGCGCAG
>JAYVDN010000253.1:0-1977 GCA_043749385.1 Polaromonas sp. | reverse complement strand
CAAGCATGTAGCCATCACGCCCACCTCTCTCAGCATCTCTGGTTACTCGCATTATGAGTATTTGACATTTACTCGCAAAACGAGTAAATTAAAAATACTCGCCAAACGCATACACCATGAAGCAAACCATCACCACCCCTGCGCAGCTCAGCCTCATGCTGCAATCGGCCCGCAAGCGGCGCGGGCTCACGCAAGCTGACGCGGCAGGTTTTCTCGACCTGAGCCAGGCCAGCCTGTCGCGCTTGGAGCTCAACACGCAAACCATGAAAGTAGCGCAACTGCTGGCGCTGTGCAAGCGCTTGGGGTTGGAGTTGATCGTGCAAGAGCGGGCCACGGCTTCGTCCAGCGCAGTACTCGCCTCCACCAACAAGGCAGACTGGTAGCCATGGGTCGCCCATCACACAGCCGCGCACTCGCGGTCTGGATCAACGGGCAGCGGGTCGCCACCTGGCACATGCCTGCGCGCAGCGCTGCAGAGCTGCAGTACGACGCCTCATGGGTGAGCGCCCAGCAGGGCAGGCCACTGTCGCTATCGTTGCCATTCCAACCAGGCAACCTGCCCCTGCGCGGCGACATCGTCACCCACTACTTCGACAACCTGCTGCCTGATAGCGAACTCATCCGCCGCCGATTAGCCCAGCGTTACCGGTCTGCGTCCACCGGGGCTTTTGACCTCTTGCAGCAATTGGGGCGCGACTGCGTAGGGGCCGTGCAGTTGCTGAGCGAAGACGAATCACCGGTCGGCTATGACCGCATCGAGGGCGATGTTTTGAATGAAGCGCAAATCGAGCGTCTCTTGCAACGCCTCGTCACAGCGCCTGGGGCGATGGGCCTGCAAGAAGACAGTGAAGACGATCTGCGCTTGTCTATTGCCGGCGCGCAAGAAAAAACCGCGCTGCTGTGGCACCAGAACCAGTGGGTGCTGCCGCGCGGCGCCACGCCGACCACCCACATTTTCAAGCTGCCGATGGGCCGGGTGGGCAACGAAGGCCGCTTGGACATGAGCACATCGGTCGAAAACGAATGGCTGTGCCTGCGGATATTGGCTGCCTTCGGCCTGCGCGTGCCGCGTGCGGCCATTCTGCGTTTTGGTCAGCAAAAGGTGTTGGGCGTTGAGCGATTTGATCGCCGACTTCACCCCTCTGGCGATTGGTGGATGCGCTTGCCCCAGGAAGACTTTTGCCAGGTCAGAGGCTTGCCCCCCAGCCTCAAGTACGAGAGCGACGGCGGCCCCGGCATAGATAGCATTTGCGACGTCTTGCACGGCTCCGTGAATGCCGCACAAGACCTGCGTGACTTCATGACCGCGCAGATCTTGTTCTGGATGCTGGCCTCCACCGATGGCCACGCCAAAAATTTCAGCATCCAGTTGCTGCAGCATGGCCAGTACCGCCTCACCCCCTTGTACGACGTGATCTCCACCTGGCCTGTCATCGGCCGCGGTGCGGGCCAGCTGAAATGGCAAAAGGCCAGGCTGGCGATGTCCCTACGTGGGAAAAACCGCCACTACCGCTTACAAGAAATCCTGCGCCGCCACTTCAACGCCATGGCCGCGCGCTGCGGCGTGGGCGCGGATGCTGAAGACTTGATGCACGGGCTGATTGAGCGCACTGAAAGTGTCATCGACACTGTGTCGCGTGAACTGCCTCAAGGCTTCCCGGATCGGGTGGCCAGCGCGGTGCTGGACAACCTGCGCAGGGCTGCGGTGCGGTTGGCGGGGATGCCGTCTGCGTGATCGCTTTCTCTGGGTCAAGACTGGCGTCATTTGTCAGCGCCGTTCGGTGTAGCGACAAAACGGCTCAATGAACAGTCAAGCGCAATCGAGAGCGATTTCAGCCGGATTTACTGTTTCAGCTCACGCCTTAGGCAAAGACGGAGGTGGTCACAAATTGCGACCACCTCCAGAGCAGGCAAAACCGAGCATGATAGGTGCTATCACCCCTGTGATATCTTCCCCGTACCACCATACAAACCGAG
>JAYVDN010000252.1:0-4213 GCA_043749385.1 Polaromonas sp. | reverse complement strand
AGGGCGTTGGCTGCAGCCATGCCACCGTCTGGACTCAAGGTGGCGTTGGCGGCGCTCACGCCGTAGCTTTGCAGCAAGTCCAGTGCAACTTTGCGGGTGCCGCTTCCCTGCGCACCAATGGCGACGTTTTTGCCGGTCAAAGCGCCCAATCCCTGGGTTAGTTTTTTGGCCAATTCGCCCGCCGGAGCAAATAGCCAAATAGGTTCGTAGCCCACTACGCCCAACGAGCGCAGCGGGGTATCTTCATCTGATTGCTGAGGGTCAATCGACAAAATACCCAAACCACCTTGCACAAAGCCGATGGGAGTACCCGCATTCAATCTCTCCAGGTTTTGCACCGAACCGGTAGAGGTTTTGAGTTCCAGGGTCACTCTGTTGGCTTTGAGATAGGCCTGGTATTTCAGCGCGAACTGGTGCGAGGCACCCTCTACTGCGCCTGTGGTCATCTCGATCTTGCTGGGTGGCGCTGGGCTGATGTATTTGGTCAGCATCCAGATAAAGATAGCCAGCACGCCAAAGGCAGCGGCCAAGAGGATATAGACTTGTTTGCGCGTAAATGATGGAATGACCATGACGCGAAGTCTAACCGTTGTGCAGCGCTATTTGTATCTGGATTTAGCCTGTGCGACAGCGATGCCGACAGCGATGCTTGGGCAGCCAAGCCAGCTACCGGGCACGTAGATTGAGCAATGTGCTGCGCGCGCGTGCGATGTGCTCGCGCAAGGTGTACCAACGGTTGGCATAGCTGTTCGGTAAATCTAGCAAGGTGACTTTGGCTTCGATCTCGTCAAGGCGTTTGAGTAGGTTTTTGATCTCGATAGGGCGCGAGCTGGCGGTGGGTTCAATGTCTGTTTCCAGAAACTTCAATTCACCATAAAAGTTTTGCAACGCCGCGTTCACTTTCCAGTTGAAAAAGCTGGGTATCCACAGCAGCGCAATCAAGGTAATCAATAAAATAGGAGCTACTCCGTACATCAAAAGCTCGGCAAGTTGCGCCCACCAGTAGGGCAGCACCCGCTCGGTCCAAGGCCTGTCGCCGTTAGCCAGTGCCTGCGCTATGGGCGAGGGTGTGAAATCCACGTCACGGCTGTTGGGGAACTCGCCTTGGCGTTGCAAAAAATTGGGAAATTCATGGATGTCATGGGCAGCGTCTAGCAGGGCGCGCTGTAATGCGGGATGTACCGTATCGCGCACCAGCAGGTGCAAATGGGACGCCACCATGGCAAGGTCGCGCGAGGGTACGTCGCCGCGCAGCTCTATGGCGCCTTGGGGCAGCACAAACGGTTTGAGGCGTGTCTCGCGGGCCACCAACGATGCGACGCGCTCGATGCCCAAAATTTCAATGCCCGGACTGCGTGTGAGTTGACGAATGCTCTCGGTCCCGTCGCTGGCTACTAACACCAGCGCGTCCACCTGGCCATCAACCAGTTCCTTGGCGGCAGCCGTCGATGATGCTTTGGGTTCGATCGTCACATCGCCAGGCAAAAGCTTGGCATGCTGGATCAATAGTTGGGTAAGTTCCCAGCTTGGGCTTCCCACCACGGAAGTGGCGACACGCAAGCCTTTGAGTTGCGATAGCTGCGATACAGCGGCTATGCGGGTAAAAATCCATACCGGCTGGCGTTCAACGCTTGCTAACGCCACAATGCCAGGCCTGTCGGGCTTGGCTAACATGCCGTGCGCGAAACCCGCCGTTACGTCAGTGGTGGGGTCGAGCAAGCGCTGCAACGGCGCAGCTGCACCCTGTGTGGTCACCGTGTCTACACGAATCCCCTTGGGTTCAAGGAGATCGCGGTAGCGCAGCGCCAAGGCGGCGTAGCTGCCCCCCGGTACACCGCTGGCCATCACGAAAGAGGTGGGCGGCAGTGGAAACCAGACCGCAACAGCCAGCCAAAGGCTCAGTGCACAAGCGCAAAGTACCGGCAAATACAGCCACAGCCAGCGCTTGCTAAACAATAGAGCGAGTTTCATGTATGGGCTACCGTGCGCGCTGGCTGATCAACTTTTGCCGCACGAAATCCGTGTGCTTTTGCAGCATGAACAAGCGTTTCATAAACTCTGGCGGTGCATCAAACTGGCTTACCGCGCTGTCTATGGCGCGCAGCTGGATAGTGTGCTTGGCAAAATCCAGTCCCGACAACTTGCTGGTTTCCAGATCATGCTCGATAAATTTAAGTTCTCCATACCAGCGGTTCACGTAGCTTTCAATCGTCCAGCGCATGAAGGCAGGCACAAAATAGCATAGCGCCCAGCACAGTAGCGCCAGCGGCAGCCCCACCAGCAATAGACGCCACGCCCACTGGGCTGCGCCTACGCTCAAGTGCCGTTCCATCCACGGTAGCCCATGCTGCAGTGTGGCGCGGGCATCTGGCGCGCTGGGAAAGTCGATACGTTTGAGGCTGGGGAAATCCCCTGCTTTATGAAACAACCCTGCCTCCTGGTGCACTTGCCTGGCTACCGAGGCGGTCAAGCGTTTGAGAGCGGGGTGCAGGTTCTCGCTGACTACGACGCTGGCAATGGTGGTTAGCATGACCGAGTCTTTATCGGGTTGCAGGCCGCTGGGCGTGAGCGTGCCCTGTGCTAGCAGACGAGGATCGAGATAAGTGATTCTCTCAATCAGCGCGGCACTGCGCTTGAGGGTGACCAAATGCACACCAGGCACGGCCAACATGGCGGCCACAATGGGCGCATTGGCTGAGGCGACAAATATTGCGGCATCGATGGTGCCGCTGGTCAGCGCTTTGACTGCGGCCAGCCCCGTGCTCTCTGACACCACCAAATCTTTGGGCTCCAGCTGTACCTGCTCAAGCAGTTTGATGGCTACCAACCGACTGCCGCTGCCCACTTGGCCGATGGACACACGCATGCCCTGTAGTTGCAGCAGGGAGTCAACATCTTTAATGCGCGAGAAGATCCACACTGGCTCGATATCAACGTTGGCGATGGTTTGGATATTGGTGCGGTTGTCGGACGCAACGGCGCGGTCAATTTGGCCAAAACCACCCTGTAAAAAACCAACCTGGGCAGGATTTTGGGTGTCTCGCAAGCGCTCCATATTTTGGGCCGAACCCGCAGATTCGATTACGTCTACGGTCAAACCATACTCACGCATGCCTTGTGCGTAGCGCTGGGCGTATTTGTAATACATGCCGTCTTTTGCGCCGGAGGTAATGGTGATGTGGTTCGGTGCCGTTGGAAACACGCTCCAGCCTAGCCAGAAAAATAAGGCTAAGGCTATGAAGCAAGCTGGTAGGAACACTACCCAAACACGCAAACGGTACATAGGCCCCCAATTCATAGGGTGAGCCTTGGAAGCTGGTCACAGCTATTCACCATGCGAAACATGTGGCTCCCCAGAATTTATGTGTAAGTTATAACGTATATGTAAACAATTGCCGCTGGCAATTTTGTACTCACCGCGTGAAAAGGGAGTATGTCATACTAATAAGTTGCATTGCTATGCAGTGGGGCCCCGTCCGCCGCGGACATGGGCAGCCCTCAGTGGGAAGAACAGGGCGCTTTGGGGTGTCTATCGAGCCAAGTTCAGCGGATGCCTGGCTCGCAACTGAAAACCGGGGTCGCGCTGCAGCTTAGCAAACCGGGAAAACCGCGCACCGTAGCCTATTTTAGAGTGGCATAGATGCTGCATATTTAATAGCTGCTCCCGCGATATTCTAAAGGTCTGCAGCCTGATTGATACCCAAAAAGCAAGCAAAAAGCGGTCCAATTCGCGCTCCCGAGGGTTTTTCAGACCGTCAAGAGCCTCAGAAAACTCAAAAACAGGCAAATTCAAGCCAGTTTTAAGATGCTAATCGGGCTGCAGCCCTTTAGAATATCGCGGGAGCAGCTATAAGTTATGTAGCGATAAAAATTACATGCCGGCGTAATTGGGCCCACCACCGCCCTCGGGCGTGACCCATACGATGTTTTGCAGGGGGTCTTTGATGTCGCAGGTTTTACAGTGCACGCAGTTTTGCGCGTTGATCTGCAGGCGGTCTTTGCCTGCCTCGTTCTTCACGTACTCATACACACCTGCCGGGCAGTAGCGCGCTTCTGGGCCCGCGTAGGTAATGAGGTTGGTGTTGACAGGTACTGACGCGTCTTTCAAAGTCAGGTGCGCAGGCTGGTTCTCGGCGTGGTTGGTGTTGCTGATAAACACGCTGGAGAGGCGGTCAAAGGTGAGCTTGCCGTCGGGCTTGGGGTATTTGATCTC
>JAYVDN010000251.1:0-3943 GCA_043749385.1 Polaromonas sp. | reverse complement strand
CGCCCCGACAAGGCCAATCGCCACGGCTTGATCACTGGCGCCACCGGCACCGGCAAAACCATCACCCTCCAAACCATGGCCGAGGGATTTAGCCGCATTGGCGTGCCGGTGTTTATGGCCGATGTGAAGGGCGACCTCACCGGTATCTCGCAAACAGGCGTGATCAGCGCCAAGCTGGCCAAAATCATTGCCGAGCGCGCGCTGACTGCGCCTGAGTCTGTAGCCTACCCCAGCACCTTGTGGGACGTGTTTGGCACGCAGGGCCACCCCGTGCGCGCCACGGTAAGCGACCTGGGCCCCCTGCTGCTCTCGCGCATGCTGAACCTGAACGAAACCCAGGCGGGCGTGCTGCAACTGGTCTTTAAAGTGGCGGATGACCAAGGCCTGCTGTTGCTGGACATGAAAGACCTGCGCGCCATGCTGCAAAACGTGGGCGACAACGCCAGCACTTTCACCACCGAGTACGGCAACGTCAGCCCCGCCAGCATTGGGGCCATACAGCGTGGCCTGCTACAGATGGAAGAGCAAGGCGGCAGCCAGTTCTTCGGCGAGCCGATGCTCAATATCGCCGACTTCATGCAAACCGACAGCGATGGCAAAGGCATCATCAACATTTTGGCAGCTGACAAGCTGCTGAACGCCCCGCGTCTGTACGCCACCTTTTTGCTGTGGATGCTGAGCGAGCTGTTTGAGAATCTGCCCGAGGTAGGCGACCTGGACAAGCCCAAACTGGTGTTTTTCTTTGACGAAGCCCATTTGCTGTTCAACGAAGCGCCCGCCGCCCTGCTGCAACGCATTGAGCTGGTGGTGCGCTTGGTGCGCTCCAAAGGCGTGGGCGTGTATTTTGTGACCCAAAACCCGCTGGACATCCCCGACAGCGTGCTGGCCCAGCTAGGCAACCGCGTGCAGCACGCGCTGCGCGCCTTTACCCCGCGTGACCAAAAGGCCGTGCAGGCAGCGGCCGAGACCATGCGGCAAAACCCCAAGCTGGACATTGCCACCGCCATCACCGAGCTGGAAGTGGGCGAGGCATTGGTAAGCTTCCTCGACGAGAAAGGCCGCCCCGGCGTGACCGAGCGGGTGTATGTGCTGCCCCCGGGCAGCCAGATCGGCCCCATCAGCCCCGAGCAGCGCAAGGCCTTGATGGCCAGCTCCATCGTGGCGGGTGTGTATGAGAAAACCGTAGACCGCGAGTCGGCCTACGAAAAAATCAAAGGCCGGACCGACCAAAAAATGCCCACCGAAGCACCCGCTGGCGCTAAAGGTGAGCCCGCCAAGGAAGAGAAATCAGGCGGCATGTTCGGCAGCATCATGGACAGCGTAGGAAATGTGTTCACCGGCGGGGCCAAGCACACCCGCTCCAGCGTAGGCGAGCAAATGATCAAGTCCGCCGCCAGCTCCATAGGCCGCGAGGTGGGGCGGCAGATTTTGCGCGGCGTACTGGGCAGCATCATGGGTGGCAGGTCGCGCTGAAGGCCTAGTAGCGAGAAATAACACCATTTTCGATCCGCACGCGATCACCGGTGCGCATATCGCCCGCATTGCCTACGTCATAGGTGCGCATGGTGCCGCCATCGGTTTGGATTGTAAAACGGTAAATCGTGTTGGTGGGTGCCGTGCCCGGGCCTTTATTGACCTGGCTGCCCACAGCCGCGCCTGCTACGCCACCCAACACCGCCCCAGTGGTGTTATGGCCTACCGCATTGCCCACAACAGCCCCCAGAATGCCGCCGATCACGGCATTGGTGACGTTGGGTCTGTTGCCGCCGCCTGCGCTGCCCTGCAAGGTTTCGATGTTCGTGACACGGCCATACTCGGTATAGGCAGGTGAAGGCGTGCCAGGCGAACTGGTCGTGGTCGGGTAGGTGCTTACCGGGGCGCTGGGACCAGGCGCGGCGCACCCAGCCAAGCCAACGGCCAGCGCAGCGGCTGAGGTAATCGAGACTAAAAATGAAGTATGACGCACGGTATATCTCCTGGTACATGCAAATGGTGCCCCTATTAGGGCAACGCGATACCACTATTAAACGTTCCCGGTCGGCAGGGCGATAGCGGGCTACAGCGCGCCCCACCGTAGGACACTGCGTAAAAATGCTGTAGGAATAATGCTCTGCCACCTAAGTGATAGCGATTGTTCCGCCATCAAATCCCAGGTGCTAGACTGGTGCGCCCGTATTGCACAGGCCACGCTGTGGCCCATCGTGCGGGCGCTTACCAACCCCAAATCTGGAGACATCCATGGCTATCAAAAAACTCACATTTCTCTTCGCCGGTGCAGCCTTGTGCTGCCTCATGGGCGCAGCGCATGCGCAGGTGCCGCAATACGGCGCCAACGTGAACCACGAGCAAGCCCGCAACGCCCTGGCCGCCGCCGTGGCCGAGGCGCGCAAGCAAAACCTGCCGATGGCCGTGGCCGTGGTGGACAACGCTGGCCAGCTGGTGGCGTTTGAACGCATGGACAACACGCAAACCGGCAGCATTGGTGTGTCGCAAGACAAGGCAGTGTCTGCCGCCATGTACCGCCGCTCTACCAAGGTGTTTCAAGACGCTGTAGCTGGTGGCGGCGCGGGCCTGCGAGTGCTAACCTTGCGCAATGCCAATGCGGTAGAAGGTGGCCTGCCCCTGGTGGTTGACGGCAAGATCATCGGCGCGATTGGCGTGTCGGGTGGCAGTGCGGAGCAAGACGGTGTGGTGGCAAAGGCGGGGCTGGACGGCATGGCGGCCAAGTAAAATTTTGGGGTAGTTTGGCAACAAACATTCCAGCCCGCGTACCTTGCTTTCAAGGTGGCGGGCAGCTAGCCACATAAATACCCGCCCGGCTAGGTGGCATAGCTCTTGCATGTTTACCCATATCCCAGCAAGATGGTGTTTGTACAAAAATCCAAAGCACAGTCCACCGCCATGCTCACCCATTACAAAAACAACGTCTACGTCGTCAACCATCCGCTGGTGCAGCACAAGCTCACCCTCATGCGCAGGCAAGAATCGTCTACCAACACCTTTCGTTGTCTGCTCAATGAGATATCGATGCTCATGGCCTATGAGGTGACGGCCGATATGCCGATGCAAGATATCGAGATTGAAACTCCGATGGAGAAGATGACGGGCAAAGTCATTGACGGGAAAAAGCTGGTGTTTGTCAGCATCTTGCGGGCGGGTAATGGCATCTTGGAAGGCATGCTCAGCGTGGTGCCCGGCGCGCGCGTGGGGCATATTGGCCTGTACCGCGACCCTGCCACCCTTCGGGCGGTGGAATACTATTTCAAAATGCCGCAAGACATGGAGCAGCGCGACATCGTGGTGGTAGACCCCATGTTGGCCACTGGCAACTCGGCCATTGCCGCCGTGGACAAGCTCAAGGCGCTTAAACCCAAGTCTATCAAGTTCGTTTGCCTGGTAGGCTGCCCTGAAGGTGTGAACGCCATGCAAAAGGCGCACCCGGATGTAGCCATCTACACCGCCGCGATTGACCGCGAGCTGAACGACCACGGCTACATCATGCCGGGTTTAGGCGACGCTGGCGACCGTATATTTGGAACGAAATAGGCCTCTAGCCCAATAGAATATAGCGGGAGCAGCTACTTAATTTATAGCGCATTACGGCTAGCGCGCAAACCATCGACTACAAAAAAAGAGCGCTGCCATGCTAGACCTACTGATCACCAACGCCGCCCTCCCCACCGGCCAAACCGGCATGTCGGTCGCCGTACAAAACGGCAAAATCACCGAAGTAACGCAGTACCTGCAAGCCCCAGCAAACGAGACAGTAGACGCGCAAGGCCAGTTGCTCTCACCACCCTTCGTTGACGCACACTTCCACATGGACGCCACCCTGTCCTACGGACTGCCCAGAGTCAACCAAAGCGGCACCTTGCTCGAAGGCATTGCCCTGTGGGGCGAACTCAAACCCCAGCTCACCCAAGAGGCCCTGATAGAACGCGCC
>JAYVDN010000250.1:0-1830 GCA_043749385.1 Polaromonas sp. | reverse complement strand
GCTGCCAACGCCCAGCTTCAACCTTTCCCCTCCATCTGGCCTGTACGCACTTTGCGCAGTGACCGTGAGCCTGATAACTTTATTGCCAAATTGGGCCTGTACTCAATGGACAACGGCACGCCGCTGGTGGCAGGCACTTGGGCGGCAGCGAAGGCCGCGGCGGATGCCGCAGCCAGCGCTGCAAAACTGCTAGCCAAGGGCGAGCATGGCGTGTTTTGCGCCACCCGCCCGCCTGGTCACCATGCAGGGGCCGACTTTATGGGAGGCTACTGCTTTTTAAACAACGCTGCCGTAGCCGCGCAAGCATTGCGCAGCGATGGCTGCACTCGGGTGGCTGTATTGGATGTGGACTATCACCACGGCAACGGCACACAGAGCATTTTTTACGGGCGCAGCGATGTGCTCTTTGTCAGCATCCACGGGTGTCCACGTACGGAATATCCTTTTTACTTGGGACATGCAGACGAAACGGGAGAGGGCGCTGGCGCGGGGTTTAACTTGAACCTGCCATTGCCTGCGGGCAGTAGCAACGCTGCGTGGTTTGATGCGCTGCGCACTGCCTGCCAGCGTGTGGTGCAGCACAGCGCGCAGGCGCTCGTCGTTTCTTTGGGGTTAGACACTTTTGCGGGTGATCCTATTTCCAAGTTCAGCTTGCAAGGCGAAGATTTTCTGCGCCTGGGCCAATGTATTGCCAAGTTGGGGTTGCCGACCATTTTTGTACTGGAGGGTGGCTATGCGGCGACCGAACTGGGTGTGAACGCCGTCAATGTGATTGAAGGTTTTGAGCAGGCGTGATGACGCCAACGTAATGGAGACAACGTAATGGAGCAGATGCATGGATAAAGTTGACGCGGTGGTAATTGGCGCGGGAGTTGTAGGGCTTGCAATAGCACGCGCGCTGGCGCTGCAAGGCCGCGAGGTGATCGTGATTGAGAAAGAAAACGCCATAGGCCAAGGCGTCAGCTCACGCAACAGCGAGGTGATCCACGCCGGTCTGCAGTACACACCGGGCTCGCTAAAAGCCAGGCTGTCGGTGCAGGGCAAAGCACTGCTGTACGCCTACTGCGCATCGCGGGGTGTAGGTGTTTCCAATTGCGGCAAGCTGCTGGTGGCAACTGACGAGTCCCAGCACGCAGCCCTGCGTGAGGTGCAAAGCAAAGCCACCACCAACGGGGTGCCCACCCAATGGCTCACACGCGAAGAAGCCCAGGCTATGGAGCCAGCCTTGCAATGCACTGCTGCGCTGCACTCACCCAGCACCGGTATTGTCGACAGCCATGGTCTCATGCTGGCGCTGCAAGGCGACTTGGAAAACGCGGGCGGCATGGTGGCGCTGGCTACCCGCGTGCAATCTGTCCAGCTTTCCAAGCCAAATCAGCCATTGGCCCATGTCGTCATTGCGCAATCAGCTACTGAAAGTGAAGCGTATGCGCTGCAAGCATCGACCGTCATCAACGCCGCCAGCCTGCATGCCTGCGCACTCGCCAGGCGTTTTGAGGGCTTGGATGCGCAGCATATTCCACGCGAATACTTTGGTAAAGGCAACTACTACAGCCTGTCGGGCAAGGCACCCTTTAGCCGCTTGATTTACCCCGTTCCCAATGACGGTTGGCAGGGCGTGCACATCACCGTAGATCTGGGCGGACAAGCTAAATTTGGCCCCGATCTCGAATGGCTGGATGTGCAAACACCTGACGACATCGACTACACCGTCGATCCAGAGCGTGCCAATGGCTTTTACGCCGCCGTGCGCAGGTTTTGGCCCGGCTTGCCCGATGGGGCGCTGCAACCCAGCTACAGCGGCGTGCGCCCCAAGATCCACGGGCCGGA
>JAYVDN010000249.1:0-5634 GCA_043749385.1 Polaromonas sp. | reverse complement strand
ATTGCTCCTGGATTCCAGGCTGGATAGTCTTTTGCAATATCAATGTTATCTGCCACGCATGCCCCTGGGGGGCCAACGGGGGGAATCGGGCATTTACAGGGTGCCGGAGCATGATTCCCGCCACCGCCCATCAACCCCATCGGATCGGTCATCGAAAGCGGATTCCCCCCCACATACGCAAAGATTGTTGGCCCCGACACGCGCACACCGTAAACACAGCCATTTTTCTTAGGCCTGGTGCGGGTTTGGCAGCGATTTCGCCGGAGGGTTTGCATGGGTTGGAGAGGAATTTTTCCTAGAGGCACATTCTGCCTTACACACACGTCCAGGCGCGCAGGCACCCAGGAGGCTATCGACGTGGGTAGGCTCCAGCGTACCCATATTGGGGTTATTGGAGCACTTACAGAGGTGTTCATGCATCAAATCGGCCTCTAGCCCTCGTACTACCTGCGTGAGTAGCTACTAAATGCATAGCGCCTGCATTCACTCCTTAGCCGCCACATGCGCGGCGCGCAGCGCCGTGCATGGGCTTGTCTGCCCCCTGCCGGTTCACCGTGGCGCATACCCGGCGTGCGCCAGCTCTTGGCGGATGGCTGCGGCCGCGCTGAGCATGGCATAGGCTTCTTCCTGGCCGACGGCCAGCGGGGCGAAGTCGGTCAGGCCCACACGCTTGAGGAACTGGGCGAAGGCTTCGGCCTGGGTCTCGCTCAGAGTGACGGTGATGGTGACAGCGGGATCGGTTTGCATGGTTTTTTCTCCTTCGATGGTTGGTGAACACGGGCAGTGCGAGTGAGGTCCGGCACGCCGCGCGTGCAGGGCTACCCCACCCCGCATAAGCGACATGGGCGGCGGCGGGGTCAGGCTGTCAAGGCTGGCCACGGGCCACCGCCACCAGGCGGCGCGCAGCGGCCTTTACTGCCTGGCACCGCTGCTGCACCCTCGTCACCAAAGAGGGATGGGGTTCGTGCGCCAAGGCCGTGCAGGCTGTTGGGCTTGCGCGGCGATGCGCCAGCGAGCCGTGACCTACGCCAGCACAGGCACCACGCTGGCCAACGCCACAACGCACACAGCGCCGGGGTGGAGGGAGCCCCCTCGGGGGGCGGACGGGCCACAACCCGGCGCGGCCTGGACGCGCCAGCGCCAGGCCCTGCTGGGGTGGGCGGGGGCCAACACCACACACTGCGCGCAGCGCCTGACTAGAACCCCTGTGGTGACGGCCCCGGCCGTGACCACACACACCAATGGCTGTTGGGCGTGTGGCTTGTTGCTACACGCAGTGAGCAACAGGCCACACGCGCAGGGCAAGTGGGCGCAAGACATAACGGGGGTCGCGTGCAGCGGGGCCCCCAAGCAGAGCTTTAGCGGCAGCTTGTGGCCCCGCTACATGCGACAGCCCGTTATGTTTAATTGCGCAGCAATTAACCCCGCAGCACCTGCCAGTGCATAGCCGGCTCGATGCCGGCTTTGCGCTGTATTCCCAGCCCTGCGCGAAGCGCCTGGCTTTGACCCCTGGGGCGCTCGCTGCCGCGCTGTCGGTTGAACGTCCACCGCCGTAGCGTCGGCGCGGCCGTTGCCTGCCGCAAGGGCCGTGACGGTAGCGGCCAACGCGCTGCGGCCTGTCCACCGCGCGGCCTCCTCGTCCTCACACCTCATCGCCGTCCTCATCCTCCCCCGCCAAAGCCTCCAGCAACGCCGTGGCTGCATCGTCGGTCGCAGCTTGAGGGTTTGCAGCCTGATCGTGTCCCTTGCGCTCTAGCCGGCTCGGATGCGTGGCCCGGTGCACCTCGATCAGCTTGTCAATCGAGACATGGGTGTAAATCTCGGTGGTCTCCAGACTGGTGTGGCCCAGCATGGCCTGAATGAATCGAATGTCCGCTCCGCCCTCCAGCATGTGGGTCGCGCAGGCATGGCGCAGCAAGTGGGTGGCCCCGCCCTTGTGGATGCCCGCGAAGTCCATGTACCGCCTGACCTTGTCGGCGATCTGGTCGGCGCGCATGGGCTGGCCGTAATCGCTCACAAACAGCGCTTGCGTGTCTGCCGCCAATAGTTCCGGGCGGGCCTGCGTGAGGTACTTCTCCAGCCAGGCGATGGCGCGGGTTCCCAGCGGCACGACGCGCTGCCTGTTGCCCTTGCCGTGGCGCACCCACAGCACGCCGCGCAGCAAGTCGGGGTCGTACACGCCCAGGCTCGCCGCTTCGCTCCTGCGCAGGCCGGTGGCGTAGAGCAGCTCCAGCATGGCGCGGTCGCGCAGGCCGCGCGGTGTGCTTGGCTCAGCTTCACGCAGGATGGCTTCGACCTCGGCGGCGCTCAGGATGCGCCCCGGCAGGCGTTTGGGCTGGCGCGGCAAGTCCAGATCTGCCGCCGGGTTGGCCAGGATGTGGTGGGCTCGGGTCAGCCACTTGAACCAGAGTTTGATGGCGGCCAGGTATTGCAGTTGCATGCCGATGCTGAGCGGCTGGCCGTCGGCCTTGCGGTAGTAGAACAAGTGGCGCTGGTAGCGCTCGACCATGGGCCGGGTGATCTGGCGCGGGTCATCTATGCCGCGCTCGTCGATCCAGCTGATGAACTTGCGAATAGCCTGCCTGCGTCCACGCACGGTATCGAGGCTGTAGCCGGTGACGCTCATCCACTCGAAGTGCTCTTCCATGTAGCGCACCAGCAGCTTGCCCGCCAGCGGGTCGGCCTGCGCGTGCGCGGGGGCAGCGGGCTTGACGGCAGCGCGTTTGCGGAATTTGAGGAGCTGGCCTTTGCGCATGGCATCAGGCGGCTAAAGCGCAAAGGCTGGCCTGTGGGTACGACGCGCGTGCAGGTATGACGTGCTCAGACACGCCGGGGGTGGCGCGTGAATCGCTCGCTTCATCCGTAATTTCAGCGCCAAGCCTTATTTCATGCGGGTTGGCGGCTGTTTTGCTACTCCGAACACCCCCCGCGTTGGGACCGTTTTGAGGCCGCGTTGACCCCGCCAACTCAACTGACATACCCCGCGAACTCGGATTCGTAGATGCAGGAGCAGCGGTATTGGTCGCCGTGGCCTTGAGCGCTGCCGTGTCAATCAGGCCCGACAGGTGCGGCCCCGCCACTTGACCCTCGGTGCTGGCCTGGTCGTGCAGCAGCTCGTATTCATAGCTCTGGCCACGCTGGCCCCGGTGCGTGAGCAGGTATTCCAGCGCGGCTAGTCGCTCCAGGTGAATGCGCGCCTGGGTGTCCGACAGGCCGGTGGCGGCGCGCACCTCCGAGCGGCTAAAGCGGATGTCGCGCTGGGGCAGGCCCTGCGCGGCCATCTTCTCGCGCACGAGGGCTTGCACGCCGGCGAACATGCGCCGCGTCTGCGGCGGCAGCTCGTCCAGGCTGACGCCCAGGACTTCATGGGCAATGCGGTTGGCCAGCTCGATGTCGGCCAGCGTCGCCTCGATGTACTCCACGGTTTTATCGGCCACGCTGGCGCTTTTGATTTGCCGCTGGTGCTGGTGCAACAGCGCAATGGTGTCGATCAGCGTGAGGTACTTTTCATGATCGCGGCGGGTTCTTGTGCGGTCGTCCAGGAAGGTGAGCTGGTCGGCGTAGGGGTTGACCACGGCCAAGGGGCGCAAGAGGCGCTGGGCGTTGCGGTGGATGGCCAGGATGGCGGTTTTCTCATGCTTGCGGGTTAAGCCTGCCAGAGTGCGGCGTTCGCGCTGCAGGCGGTGGATGGCGCGGGTTTGCTCGCGGGCTTCGTCCACCGAGAGGACCAGGCAGCGGTTCATCAGCTCTTCGTCAATGTCGATGGCCGTGGTGGTCATGAACAGGCTCATCGGCCCTTCGACGCGGTATTCCTGGGTGATGAGGTTGCCGGTCTGCGGGTCAGTGCCGGTGCTGGCAATCGTCAGCTCGCCCTCGGACTGCAACAGCTTCAAGGCATAGCTGGCGCGGTGCGCGCCTTCTTCCTCGGCAATCGCCAGTATCTTGTGCTTGAGGTTGGTCTGGCCCATGTAGAACAGGCTTTGCCCGGTCATGGCGCTGTACTGGATGCGCTCTTCTTCGGGCACAAAGGAGAGGATGGCGTCCATCAAACTGCTCTTGCCTGCTGCGCTGCTGGACTGGATGACCACGGCCAGAGGGCGGTCGAGTTTTCTGGAAACGGCGGCGAGGTAGCCCACCAGCTTGTTCGTCGCCTCGCCCACCACGCCCGCAGCCTCGAAGTCGGCCAGGATGCGCGCCGGTAAATCGGCCGTCTTGAGCAAGGCCAGTGCGTCCGACTGCTCGGCCTCGCTCATCTTCTGGGCAGGCGTGGGCTGCAATACCTCTTTGATCGCTTCGTCCTGCAAGCTCTCCAGCGCCATCAGCACGCGCCCGAGGTCGGTCTTCAAGGTGCGCTCGTCCACGCCGGTTTCGGCGCTGGCCTGTCCGGCGAAGTGGCCGCGCTGCCTGGCGTTGTACAGGTCCAGCGTGTCCACATGGAACGCGCCGCCGTCAGGACTGGCGATGGCAATGCGCACGTTGACCTTGAGCGTGTCAGGCGAGAGGTTCTTTTCCAGGCCTCGCACACGCCAGGCTCTGGCCTGCGGCCCCTCGCCAAAGCGGATATTGACCTCCCTGCCTGCCTCACGTTGCACGACTTCGACCCACGGGCCTTGCGCGGCTTCGGGGATCGGTGTGGCGGGCAGTGCAGGCAAGGCAACGGGGTCAGCGGCTAAAGAAGGAGGTGCCGCCTTGGTTTCAATCGATTCACTTTCACTATTGTTTTTATAGCTTCTTACGCACGTTTCACGAGGGCTAGCGGTCGATTTGGCTTGCAAGTCGTGTGCTGCGGGCACTGTAGGACGTTCTGGCGCTTTCCCCTTGCCAAGCCAGGCCGCCTGCCGAACAACCAAGCCCAGGCTTTTGGTGGCCGGGGTCACCTTGAGCGCGTACTCGTTGGCGTCCATGCCCTTGGGGAACTGGATGCGAAAGCACTCCATGCCCTCGGCCATAAGTTTGTCGGCCAGCCTGGCGGCTGCGCGTTCGCCCGCCTCGTCGCGGTCATAGGCAATCAAGACCCGCTGGACTCCGTTGGCCTTGAACGCGGCCAGCAGCTCATCGGTGAAGCCTTCCACCCCATAGGCCGTGGTGACGTTGCGATACCCGGCGCACCAGAAGGTCAAGGCGTCGATGATCGATTCGCACAGGATGATTTCTTTGCTGGCCTGGAGCGCCACGCCATTGAACACGCCGCGCCCGCGCTTGTTGCCCGCCTCGTCTTCATGGCCGGGCAGGTACATGTGCAGCGGTGTACCGGGGCGCAAGCGCGGCGTAATCTTGCGGCCGTACAGCTCGCACACGCCCCCGGCATCGTCCAGCACCGGAACCACCACGCTGCCATTGAAGTGCTCATGGCCCGATGCGCGGTAAACCCCAATGCGCTCCAGCCGGGTGCGGATGTCGGCGCCACTGGTGCGCTGTTTGTTGGGCAGGCGCAAGCCCAAGGTGCGGTTGGCGTAACCCAGTTGGAAGTGGTCCACCAGCTCGGGGTGCGTCAAGCCGCGCTGCGCCAGGTAGGCCAGCGCCTCGGGCGACTGTTTCAAGCTCTGGTGGTAGTAGTCCACCACCTGCAGCAGCAAAGCCCGGTCGTCAGCGTCCAATGTCACCGGGGCCGGCAAGGCGCGCACTGTGCTGCGT
>JAYVDN010000248.1:0-14133 GCA_043749385.1 Polaromonas sp. | reverse complement strand
CGCCCTTCGCGGCCGGAAACTGGCTTCGGCTTCGCCTTCGGCTTCGGTTTAGTCGGTACTCAACTCCAGCTTGCGCTCTTTCACCACGCGCTGGTAGCGCGCGAAGTCGGCGGCCACAAAGCTGGCAAACTGCTCCGTGCTCATGGGCATCAGCTCTACGGCTTCGGCGCTCAGGCGTTGTTTCAGCTCGGGTACTGCGATGGCTTTTTGCAGCTCGTCGTGCACGCGTTTCACAATGTCGGCAGGCAGCTTGGGTGGGCCAAAGATGCCGTACCACTGCATGCCGTCAAAGCCTTTGTAGCCCAGCTCGTTGAGTGTAGGCACCTCGGGAAAGTTGGGGTGGCGCTTGGCACCTGTCACAGCCAGCGGGCGAAACTTGCCTGCGCGAATCTGCGGTGTGGCGGCGGCCAGGCTGGGCATCATGGCCTGGGTGGAGCCGCTGAGCATGTCGGTAATGGCGGGTGCGATGCCGCGGTAGGGCACGTGCACGGCAAACATGCCCGTGGCTTCTTTGAACTGCTCCATCGCCAGGTGCGTGAGCGAGCCTTGGCCGGCCGATCCGTAGCTGATCTTGCCGACATTGAGCTTGGCATAGGCCAAAAACTCTTTGACGTTGTTGGCAGGTATGCCCACAGGCACGATCAGCACATTGGGCGTGCCGCCAATCATGCCAATGGGGGTGAAGTCTTTGATCGGGTCGTACTTGAGCTTGCGCGATGCCGGGCTAGTGGCATGGGTGGCCACGTAACCCTGCATGAGGGTGTAGCCGTCGGGCGCAGCGCGCATGGTGGTTTCCGACGCGATCACGCCGCCGCCACCGCTGACGTTGTCTACCACCAAGGTTTGGCCCAAGTTGCGGCCCAGGCGCTCGGCCACAGAGCGGGCAATCATGTCGGCCCCGCCGCCTGCGGCGACCGGCACGATGAACTTGATGGGCTTGGCGGGGTAGCTTTGGGCGTGACTGGCAGGAGCTACTAAAAACGTAGCTGCTAGCGCACTGCATACCATGGCCAGTACCTGTTTCGGCATAATTTTCATAGGGCTTCCCAAGGTGAACGATCCTGGGTTCCATTTTGCCGCTGGGCAGCGTGTGGGAGCATGCGTAGTTGTACGCAGCTAGCGCGGTGTCAGTCCCGTTCGGGCTGAGCGTGGCCACGCCTGTCCTAAGCCAGTCGAAGTGGCCTTCGCCTAGCCTGTGCCTCTTAGCCTTTGGCCACAGGCAAATCGGCCCGGTTGCTCCACTCGCTCCAACTGCCCGCAAACAGCGCGGTGGGCGGATAACCGGCAATCGCCATAGCCAGTACATTGGGCACGGCACTCACGCCGCTGCCGCAGTGGTGGATGACTTTGCTTGTGTCGCGGCCCGCCAACAGTGCATCAAACTCGGCGCGCAGCACGGCGGCGGGTTTGAAGTGGCCGTCGGTTGCGATGTTCATATTGAACGGACGGTTCAGCGCGCCAGGGATGTGCCCCGCCACCGGGTCCAGCGGCTCCACCTCACCCCGAAAACGCGGCGCAGCCCGCGCGTCGATGATGGCGTGGCTGCCTTTGCGGGCTACATCCGCTACATCATCAATAGCTGCTAAGGCATATTTTTTAAAGGCTAAGGGGTATATTGGTTTGGAAAAATCGGTTTGCACCGGCGCAGCACCTGCCTGCACGGCACCCCCAGCCGCTTGCCAGGCTTGCAAGCCACCGTCCAGCACGGCGACTGCCGCATGCCCGCACCATTGCAGCATCCACCAGGCGCGGCCACAGTAGTTCACGCCGTTGCGGTCATACACCACCACCTGCGTGGCCGGGGTAATACCCACGGCGCCCATCCAGGCAGCAAACTTCTCGCGGCTGGGCAAGGGGTGGCGGCCACCCGAGGCTTTGTCCGTGGCAGCGCTTTTGTCGCTCAGGTCGGTGTCCAGGTGCACATACTGCGCGCCAGCGATATGCACCTTTGCAAACGCCTCTGGGCCAGCGGTGGGGTTCATCAGGTCAAAACTGCAGTCCCATAGCAGAAACGGTGTGCCAGTGGATTGCAGGGCTTGGAGTTGGCTTGTGGAGATGAGGGTGGAGTACATGGCGCAAGGTGCAGGATAGGTGATGTTTTGAATCTATCGCATTTACGGCATATGCAGTAGCTTCCCGCGCCATATTTTTCTAATGGCCTGCAGATTAACATTGCGTAACATCTGCGTTTTAAAAATTTACCGTTAGTTTTTCGTCTTACTTACCAACCACGGGGCACATTTTGTGCTTGACCCAAATGTTTGAAAGGTAACGACGCCATGAAATCAGCGACTAACACCCGTTGCGACTACTTATTGGGTATCTGCGCTATGGTCAGCGCCGTAGTCCTTCTTGCTGCCTGCGGCGGTGGTGATGGATCGGACGGTCTGACCGGTCAAAACATTGCTTTGCGCACCAGCGTCGAGCCACCGGGGAACAACTGCCCAGCGGGGGGCAACAAGTTTGATGCTGGCCCCGATGGCAACAAAAATGGCGCTTTGGAAGATGCTGAAGTGACTGCAACTACTTTTGTGTGCAATGGCGTGAAGGGCGCGACGGGTGCCACAGGGGCTACAGGGGCTACAGGTGCCGTCGGCGCGACGGGGGCGACGGGCGCTACCGGGCCAACGGGCACTACCGGGGTGGCGGGGGCTATAGGGCCAACAGGCGCTACAGGGCCAACAGGCGCTACAGGGGCGGCGGGGGTGACCGGTGCAACTGGTGCAGCAGGGCCAACGGGTGCTACAGGCACGACGGGCGCTACAGGCCTTACAGGTGCGGTGGGCGCCACGGGTGCGGCGGGCCCCGCAGGTGGAGTCGGGCCACAGGGGACCGCCGGTGCAACGGGAACTACGCGTTTTGTCAGAATCAGCCCCATTGCATTTGCCTCAGCTGAGTGCGCCTTCGGTGGCCAAGCCACAGAGGTGGGAATCGACAGCAACAACAATCTCGTATTTGAAGCTGGCGAGGTACTCTCTCGCACTATTGTCTGCAATCTTGGCTAGCCAATAGCCATTTGCAACTAACCCATTTTCAGAGTACATGCTATGAAAAAAGATACGCTTTCACCCTTCAAGACCTCCACTTTGCACGGTGCTATGGTTAGCTCTGCCTTGGTACTGTCAGGCTGTGGCGGCGGCAGTACCTTACCAGATGGGGTGAACGGGGCAGCAGGGCAAAACTTTGCCGTGCGCATTGAGGTGGAGCCCAACGGTACTAACTGCGCTGCTGGTGGCAGCAGGGTGCAGACCGGGCCGGATACGAACTCCAATAAAACCTTGGATGACAATGAAGTAACTGCTACCTCCTATTTGTGCAATCCCCAGGTGGGTGCGGTGGGCAATACAGGCGCAGCAGGGGCAACGGGAGCTACCGGTGCCGTAGGTGCAACGGGTGCCGCAGGCGCTGTGGGCCCTGTCGGGGCTGCGGGTGCAACGGGAGCTGTAGGCGCTACGGGCGCAGCGGGAAATGTAGGGGCCACGGGAGCCGTAGGTGCTACCGGCGCCGTAGGTGCTACCGGCGCCACAGGTGCTACCGGAGCCACGGGCGCTGCGGGAGCCCCTGGTGCTACAGGAACCACCGGCGCAGCGGGGGCAACAGGCCAGGCTGGGCCTGTCGGAGCGGCAGGGGCGAGCTATTTATTTCGCACCACCAATATAGCGCCGGTATTTGCTGCTGTGGCAGTTTTTACCCCCTGTGCAGCCTACGGCGGCGTGCTTACTGAAACTGGACTGGATGCCAATCTCAATAATTTCCTAGACGCTGCTGAAGTTACCACCCGAACGGCCCGATGCTTTAACGCGCTGGGGGTGCTCAACCCGATAAGTATCAAGTTGCTGTAACCCGCAGGGTCTGCGCTGATCAACAAGCGTTAATCTGCAAAAAGAGCGCTTGGAAATCACTATGTATAACGATGCGATAGAGCTCAGCATCGTTCTCCCCTTTTATAAAAAACTCCAAGAGTTTCGCAAAGTACTGGGGCTGAATGTGCCTTACTTTGCACAGCCTCACATCGAAGTCATCCTGGTACTGGATGACCCTGCTGACGAGGCAGCGCTATTAGCCTTGTTGGGCCAGCACTCTCGCGTGCGCTGGACGGTTCTGGTAAACGGCACAGCACATGATTGGCGGCCGCCTTGCAAGGCGATCAATGTGGGGTTGCGCCATGCGCGCGGGCGTCATGTGCTGGTTTGCTCACCCGAGTCAGCCTTTATTGGCGACATACCGGCGCAGTGTTTGCAGGTGATGCAGAAGTCACCCGGCGGTATAGCTTTGGGCAGAGTAGAGTTCGCTACATTTGATAGTTTGGACGACGGGCGCACGCTGGAGCAGCATTTTTATCAAAGAACTTCACCCGCGCTGGTGCATCGGTCGTTCTATGGATCTGTGTGCGGGCCGAAAACCGCATTTGATGCGGTTCGCGGCTACGATGAAAGCTTTGCCGAGTGGGGCGGCGATGACGACAATCTGCGCGTGCGCTTGGAGATGGCAGGATTTGCGCTGCTGTGGTGCCCTAGCGTGCGTTTACTGCATCTGTCTTTCGAAGCGCGCCACGGCTCTGAGCAGTACAGTGTAGACGCAGACAGGAGCAAGTGCTCACCAGAATCTGCCCTGGCCAACACTCAAGGAGACTGGGGGCAAGACTTTTCCAGGCAAGTGCCGCTGCAATATGCGGTTGCCGCGCTAACTGACATTGGTCAACTCGATCCAGCCGCAAGAATGCCTACAGGACCCATCATTCAAAGCCATTCACGTCGCCAGTGCGGGGCGTGCGGAAGGTTGCTTTACCACCAGCCTGCTACTGCACACTGCATAGTCTGTCAAACCCATGCTGTGCCTGTAGTCAAGCCCGCAGTAAAGCGTTCAGCGGGGCCTACCAACCGCCCCAAAATAGCCTGTGTAATGCAGTTGCGCAACGAGGCATTTCAGTTGAAGGGATGCTTGTCGCACCTGCGGGAATATGTCGATGGCGTGGTGGCGCTGGATGATGCGTCTGAGGACAACACCGTGGACATTTTGGGTCGAGAAAGCATGGTTGTGGACTGCATAAAAAAACCAAAGCAGCAAACCCACGTGTGGAACGAGCTGGAAAATAAGCAATTGCTTTTGCGACGCGCACGTGAGCTTGGCTTCGATTGGGTGCTGTGCTGCGATGCCGACGAACGCTATGAAACCGCTTTTCTCAAACGATTGCCCCACATTGCCAGCGCCTTTCCAATCGACGAGCTTGGCTGCATATCTGTAGCGCTCAGAGAAATATGGGGGACCCCAACGCAGTACAGGGTGGACGGTATATGGGGAACGAAGGCCCGAGCCCGATTTTTCAGCCTTCCAGCCTCGATAGACTTTGATCTTGAGCAGGACTTACATGGTCAATGGTATCCGGACCATATACGCAGGTACGCCCGCATGCTCAATGCCGACCACAATCTATACCATTTGAAAAGTATGAGGCGAGAAGACCGTCTCAAACGGCGTGACTTCTACAAAAGACTGGATCCAGATAACAAATTTCAAGCCATGGGTTACGACTACCTTGCCCAAGAAGGTGATGCTCTGCAGATCGAGACGATTGCACCGGGCCATGAATATGACCTCAGATCTCTACCCCAAAGCTTGCTAAACCTATGCGGATCAATGCAGGCTATTTGAATGTCCGCCCGCTAAAGGACCGTCGATGCACCATGTGTTGATTGTGTGGGAGCTGGGGGCCAACCTGGGACATTTGGCGCGCCTGCATCTGACCGCGCAAGCACTAGCAGCGCAGGGTAAAAAGGTCACCTTTGCGGTACGCAATTGCGTCTCTGCCGCTCCTTGGCTGGCCGCAAAGGGTTGGAGCTGTGTACAAGCGCCCCTGCCACATAGCGACTGGGGGGCACGCGTTCCCATGGGCCATGCTGACTGGTTTTTGTGTGACGGCTTTGATCAACCAAATGCTGCGCAACGGCTGGTGCAGCAGTGGGCTGAGATTGTGGAGGCAATTCAACCCGATGCGTTGATACTGGACTTTGCACCTGCTGCAACTTTTTCTGCGCATTTTTTGCAAGTGCCCTATTTGGTCTCCAGCGTGGGGTTTTGTGTGCCGCCGTACGTTGACAAAGTGGCCTGCTTTCGCCCTTGGGATGCCACTGCGCAAACGCAGGCCGAAAACGCGCACATCTATCTGCATACCGTTTTTAAAGCTTTGCAACTTCAGCTAGGGCCGCGCGCAGCGGCCAGTTTGGTCGAGCTGTACCCACCCGAGGTGGTGCGGATGTGTACCTTTGCCGAGTTAGACCATTTTGAAGGCCGAACACCAGAAGCAACCTATTTGGGCGTGTTGTGGAGCGATACCGCGTTGCAACGGACAGTGGCCTGGCGAGGCCTGGGGGGTAAAAAAATATTCTGCTATCTCAATGGCGCCGTTGAACCCATTACGTCCATGTTGGATACGCTTGAAAAGCAAAACTACGACGTGATAGCCGTTGCACCCCATTTGCCAGATCAAGTGATGCAACGTTACGCGGCAGAGGGCTTCCAAGTGTTTGCAGAATCAGTGAATGTGGACATGCTCTTGCCCGAATGCGATGCAGTAGTCACCCACGGTGGCGTGGGCTTGGTAGGGCAAAGTTTGTGCACTGGTGTGCCAGTCTTCGTACTGGCCCAGCAAGCAGAGCAGGCCTTGTTGGCAAGGCGGTTGGTGCAGCAAAAACTGGGTGTGGCCACGTTTAAAACCTGTGACAAATTGATGTTGGTGCAAAAAATGCATACGCTGCTCCACGATGTGGATGTGCGCGCGGCGGCGAAAAAATTCTCGCAAAAATATTCCCATTTTCTAACCAAGCAGGCGGCGCAATCTTCCATTGCTACTTGGCTTTAACGCACTGCAAACCTAATGCTCCTCATGCGGCGCATTAGGCACCGCCCGGGTGCGCAAAATGGTAGCGGCTACTCCGCTGGCCAAAATCACCACCATACCCGCCCACGCTAGCGGCGGCAAATGGTCGTTAAAAATAATCACACTAGCCAGAGCGCCGAAGACGATGCCGCTGTATTGCAAGTTGGCTACTACCAGTGTGGCACCTGAGGCGTAGGCTTTGGTCATGCACCACTGGCCGAGCGAGGCCAGTATGCCGATGGGCAGCAGCCACACGGCGTGCTGCCAGCTCCACGGCGCGTGGCCTTGCACCGCCACGCCTATGCCGCCGAACAGCGCCGAGGCTACCGCAAAATAAAACACCACGCGTATCTCTGCTTCGCCTGCGCGCGCCAGGGCAGTGACTTGCAAATACGCCAGCGCGGCCATCATGCCCGAGAGCAGGCCTATCAGCCCGGCCCAGGCCTGGTTTTGGTCAAAGGCGGGGCGCAGCACCATCACCACGCCTGCAAAGCCTGCCAGCACGGTGGCCAGCAGCCAGCCGGGTTTGTCGCCTTTGCTAAACAGCAGCGCACCACCGACCAAAAACGCCGCCACCCACACACTGCTCATGTAGTTTAGTGTCATGGCGGTGGCCAGCGGCAAATGGGCAATGGCGTAAAACCAGCAGCCCAGAGACAACACCCCGATCACGCTGCGCCAAGCGTGCATGCCCGGCACGCGGGTGGCAAAGCCCACGCCCGTAGCACGCGCCCACACGCCTACAAACGCCATGCTGACCAGCCCCCGGTAAAACACCAGTTCGGTGGCTGAATAGTGCTCAGAGGCAAATTTCACGCACACGCCCATCACGGCGAATAAAAACGAGGCTACGATCATCCAAAGGGCTTGCATCCCTCGATTTTATAAGCCTTTTAGGCCTGTAGCCCAATAAAATATCGCGGGAGCAGCTACTGAATGTGTAGCAATCTGGTAGACGCAGGTGCGGCGGTAGCCACCAGTTCGACCAATAGCCCGGGTGAGAGCACGGCCTGATAGCAGGCGCGTTGTGGCCAATGGGCCGGGTCTGGGCCAATCCATTCTTGCCACAGTGTGTCAAACGCATCCAGCGTTTTAATGTTTGCCAAAATTACTTGCAAGGAGAGCAGATGCGTGCGCGCTGACAAGGCCTCGGTCAGGTGCATGTCCAGCATGGCAAAGCTTTGCGCCACCTGCGATTCAAAATTGGCCGTCATGTCCATGGCGTTGGCCACCGTCCACACCATGCCGTCCAATGCCACGCAGCTGCTGCGCCCTTTGCCGCTACTGGACCAACGCTTGATGATCATAGGCTGTCCCTTTCTTGGTCGCCTATGATGACTTTGTTAGCCCACGCGCGCAATATGCCAGCGCAACCTAGATTGCAGCAATTAGTAACTTAGCTGCGAGACACTACGCAAATTTTCTGCCGTAGTGGTGGGGAAACCAAAGAACTCCAGATACGCCGGGATCTGCTCAAACAGCATATCAGTGCCCACCTGGGTGCGGCAGCCACGCGCCTGTGCAGCGGCCAGGAAGGCGGTGGTCTCGGTCTTCATCACCACCTCGCCTACAAAGGTGCTGGCCTGCAGGCGCGCCACGTCCATGGGCAGAGGGTCGCCCTCGTTCATGCCCAGGGGCGTGGCGTTGACCACCAGGTCGTAGCCGGCGGGGTCGTTGGAGCCGGTGCGCACTTCGGTAGCGGGGTAGTGCTGCTTCAGGCGCGCGCCCAGTTGTTCGGCGGAAGCGACGTTCAGGTCAAACAGGCTGATGGCGCTTAAGCCCTCGGCCGCGAGTGAAGCTGCAATGGCGCAGCCTACACCGCCGCTGCCGACCACCAGCACTTTGGCACCACTGAGTTGCAAGCCTTTGCGCTGCACCCCGCGCACAAAGCCCGCGCCGTCAAACATGTCGCCGACCAGTTTGCCATCTGCATTTCGTTTGACGGCGTTGCACGCGCCCGCTACCAGCGCGGTGGGCGAGACTTCGTCCAGCAATGCGACGGTGCTGACCTTGTGCGGCATGGTGATGAGTGCACCGCGAATGTTGGACAGGTTGAACACGCTGCGCAAAAACGTCGGGTAGTCTTCCGCCTTGCAGCCCATCGGCACCACCACGGCGTTCACCCCTGCTTGCACGAAGTAGGGGTTATAAATCATCGGGGCTTTAAAGCTGTGGGTGGGGTAGCCGATATGGGCGATGAGTTCGGTGTGGCCGTTGATGTGCATGGAACTAGTTTGTCGCTGCCTTGGCCGCAGTCACCGCAGCGCGCAGCGCCAGCAAGTAGCTGTCGGCACCAAAGCCGCAGATCTGGCCCTTCACTATCTCGGCGAACACCGACTTGTGGCGAAACTCCTCGCGGGCGTGGATGTTGCTCATGTGCAGCTCGACGATGGGGCAGGTGAGGATGGCCAGCGCGTCGCGGATGCCGTAGCTGTAGTGCGTCCATGCTCCGGCGTTGATCAGCACCGCATCGGCTTTGTCAATAAAAGCCTGGTGAATGCGGTCACACATGGCACCCTCATCATTGGTTTGAAAGTGTTCTATCTCGGTGCCCAGCTCTTTGCCCAGCTTAACCAGGCTGGCATTGATCTCGTCCAGCGTGATGGTGCCGTACTGCGCGGGGTCGCGCTTGCCAAACATATTATGGTTGATGCCGTGGAGCATGACGATGTTCATGGTGTGTCCTTATTTTGTGCAAAGCCAACGGGCTTGGTGCGCATGCACCAAGCTGCTGAGAGGCAGTGTAGACCTAACTGAATGTCGTAAATTACTTGCGTAATTTAGCCAGCTCAGCCATCATCTCGTTGACCGTAGCTTCGCCCACGTTGACGCTGAACTGGGCGATCACGGGCTTCATCTTCTCGCGCAGTTTGGCCACTTCGGCGGGTGGGAAGGTGGTCACTTGCATGCCGTTTTTCTTCAGCAGCTCCAGGTTGGCGGCGACTGCGGCACGCGCGGCTTCGCGCTGGCCTTTGGCGGCTTCGTCAGCAGAGTCGTCCAGAATTTTTCGCTCGGCAGCGCTTAAGCTGTCCCACACTTTTTTGCTGAAGATCACTGACTGGGGGTTGTACTGGTGGTTGGTGAGTGCCATGTGTTTTTGCACCTCCCAAAACTTGTTGGCGGCAATCACGCCAATCGGGTTTTCCTGGCCGTCAATGGCACCTTGCTCCAGGCCACCGTACACCTCGGGGAAGGCCATGGGCGTGGGGTTGGCACCCAGGGCTTTGACCCAAGCGATGTTGATCGGGTTGGGAATCACGCGCAGCTTGAGACCGGCAATGTCCTCCACCTTGTTCAGGGCGCGCTTGCCATTGGTCATCTGGCGGTAGCCCAGCTCCCAGTACGACAGGCCGATGATGCCTTTGTCTTCGAGTAGCTTGTGCAGCTTCTGGCCCACGGGGCCGTCCACAATGGCGTCAGACTCTTTCTCGTTGGCAAACAGGAAGGGGAAGTCAAAAATCGCCAGCTCTTTGGCCTCCGAGGCCAAGATGCCCGAGTTCATCACCGACATGTCTACCGTGCCGCCCTTGATGGAGGAGAGCACTTGCTGGTCGCCGCCCAGCGCGCTGTTGTAGAACAGGGTGACCTTCATCTTGCCACCGGACTTGGCGGCAACGGACTCCACAAATTTTTTCATGCCGGCAGCAGCGGGATGGGTGTCCGGGCTTGCCAGGGCGAACTTGAAGCTGCGCTCTTTGATGTCTTGGGCAGCCACCAGGCCGCAGGCTGCAATGGCCACGGCAGCAGCGATGGACTTGAGGAATACACGTTTCATAAGGTCTCCAAAAAAAGGACTAGGGATTAAACAAGTACGTCAACACAAAAAACGCAGCACATGGCGTACCCCATCACATGCTTTGCCAACTTAACCAACGCGCCCGCGGTGCGCCAAGACTACGGAGAAACGCTAGGCATTTAATAAAACCAGCGCGCAGGCACCATCACCAGCTGCGGGAAGGCCACCATCAAAAACATGATGGCAAACTGCGCAATCATGAACGGAATGACGCCCTTGGTCACCTCGTCCATGCCAATTTTTCCCACACCGGCCACGGCGTTGAGCACGGTGCCCACTGGCGGGGTAATTAAACCAATGGCGTTGTTGATAATGAACAGCACACCAAAATACACCGGGTCAATGCCGGCGGCTTTCACCACCGGCATGAGCACAGGGGTGAGCAGCAAAATGGTGGGGGTCATGTCCAGTGCGGTACCCACCACCATGGTCAGCACCATAATGGCCAGCATCAAGAGGCGCGGGCTGTCCAGCAGCGGTTGCAGCAACTCCACCACTTGGGCAGGCAAGTTAGCCACCGTGATCAACCAGGCTGAGACCATGGCAGCAGCCACCAAAAACATGACGATAGAGCAGGTGGTGGCCGCTGACACAAACAGAGGCACCAGTTTCTTCAAGTTCAGTTCTTTATAGACAAAAACTGAAATTGCTATTGCGTACACCGCGGCCACCACAGCCGCCTCGGTCGGGGTAAATACGCCAAACTTCAGTCCCAAAATAATAATGAAGGGCAGCACCAGCGCCCAGGTGGCATCTTTGAGCGCCATCACTACCTCGCCTGCGGTTTTGCGTGGTGGTGGTGCAATGGTTTCTTTACGCACCAGCCACCACCATGTGAACCACAGCGACACCGCCAGCCAAATGCCCGGAAAGATGCCCGCCATAAACAGCTTGGAAATGGACACGTTGGCCGTCACGCCGAAAATCACAAACCCTATGCTGGGCGGAATGATCGGCGCGATGATGCCCGCCGAGGCGATCAAGCCTGCAGAGCGTGCCCGGTCGTGCCCAGCGGCCACCATCATGGGCAGCAACAAAGCGGTAAGTGCCGCCGCGTCTGCCACCGCAGAGCCCGACAGCGAGGCCATGATGACAGCGGCCACAATGGTGACATATCCCAAGCCGCCTTTGATGTGGCCCACCAAAGCCATGGCAAAGTTGACAATGCGTTTGGACAGGCCGCCCGCGTTCATCACCTCACCGGCCAGCATGAAGAAGGGCACGGCCAGCAACGGGAAGCTGTTGGCACCTTCGATCACGTTTTGCGCCAAAATTTGCGCATCAAACATGTTCAGGTGCCACATCAGCGCGGTGCCGCACAGTAGCAAAGCAAATGCAATGGGAATGCCCAGTGCCATGGCAGCCAGCAGCGAGCCCAGAAAAATCGTAATGGTCATGGTGGTGGCTCGGCGGGGCTTAGTGGGCGGTTTTGCTGTCGCCGTGCGGTGCTTCTTCGGACTCTTGCATCAGCACGAGTTGGTCGTCGCGTATTTGCCCGGTGAGCAGCCGCCACAGGTCGCTTAGCAGCACCAGGCTGCCCAGCACGGCAAACGCCATACCGGATGCATAGAAGTAACCCATCGACACCTCCATCACCGCGCTGGTGGAGTTCCAGTTCACCACTGTCTGGTCGTAGGAGCCCTTAAACACCAGGCCGATGCAGTACAGCATGAGCACCAACGACAGGCCCATGCAAATGCGCTTGCCCGTAGGCCCCAGCTTGCCCACTAGCATGTCGGTACCCAAATGGCCGTTGCTGCGCAGGGCCACTACCGCGCCCAGAAACGTCATCCATACAAACAGCCAGCGCGACAGCTCCTCAGACAAGGTAAAGCCGGAGTTGAACGCATAGCGCATGAACACGTTGCCAAACACCAGGGCCACCATCAAGGCCAGCATGGCGGCTATCAGGTAGCTGAGCAATGCGCAGTACCCGTCGATCAATTTTTCAAACATAGTGGCGATTCTCAACTCGGTATAAGGAATAATGTACTAAATGGTTAATTTAACGAAATACGTAGAAACCCTTAAATTGCAGCGATGCTGATCACTTGCGCACAAAGCGCAGCACCATCTCGACCACGTTGTCGCGCCGCTCGGCCACTGCCGCTGTGGTTTGTGTATTGCGCTTGAAGATCAGGCCGAAGGTGTGCTGGTTCGACACATTAAAAAACGTCAGTGCCGATATGGAGGCGTGGATGTCGATAGGGTCTAGCCCGGTGCGAAACGCGCCGCTGGCTACGCCGCGTTCATAGAGTTTTTGTATGGCTGAAATGGCAGGCACGTTGAGCTGTTGTATTTGCTTGCTCTGCGCCAGGTATTGGCCGCGCTGCATGTTCTCGGACATCACCAAGCGCACAAAATTGGGGTTGGTGTGGTGGTGGTCAAAAGTGAAGGTGGCCAGGCGACGCAGTGCATCTTCGGGTGCGAGGTTCTCCAGATGCAGTTCGGCTTCAATGCTGCGCATGCGCCGGTAGGCTTCTTCCAGCACCGCCAGATACAAACCTTCTTTGCTGCCAAAGTAGTAGTAGATCATGCGCTTGCTGGTTTGCGTGGTGGCCGCTATGTCGTCAATTCGCCCGCCGCTCAAGCCCTTCTCGGCAAATTCCTGCGTGGCCTTGTCCAATATGCCCGCCATCGTGCGCGCAGGGTCGTTGGTGCGGGTAGGCTCTTTGCTGGACCCAGCAGTTTTTTTGCGCACAGGCACTTTAGCCAAGGCCTTGGGTTTTACAGAATGTACCGTCTTGTCCATTATGGGAAGTATAGAGCTTTTGTCTGCCTGCGATGCTGCTGGCATTTGGAAATGCATGGGTACCTGCCACCAAGCGCCATGGCTGCGTAGTGGGATGGTTGGGGTACAAAACCAAAAAACTCAAACCAACGGCACCGTCAACTGCGCAATCACATCCTTGGTATCCGGCCGCACGCCCCGCCACCATTCAAAAGCTTCGGCGGCTTGTTCGGCCAGCATGCCTACGCCGTCGGCCAGGCGCTGCACGCCTGCGCTGTGTGCCAGGCGTAAAAACGGGGTGAGGCCTTTGCCGTAGGCCAGCTCGTAGGCCAGCGCACCGGGGGCAAACACGCTGGCAGGCAAGGGCGGCAGCTCGGCGTGCAGGCTGGCTGACGTGGCGTTGAGCACGATGTCAAACTGCTGCACACCCAGGTCGGCATAGCTTGCGGCGGTCACGGGGCCTGCGTGGGCGAAGCTGTTGGCTAGCTGCTGGGCGGTGGTTACGGTGCGGTTGACTATCACCAACTGCGCGGGCTGCTGCTGCAAAAACGGCAGCAGCGCGCCGCGTGTGGCACCGCCCGCGCCCAATAGCAGCACGCGTTTGCCTTGGAGGGTGCAGTTCAGGTTGTGCGTCAGATCACGAACCAAGCCAATGCCGTCAAAGTTCTCTGCTATGACCCGCTGGCCATCAAACTTCAGTGCATTCACTGCCCCTGCCAAGTGCGCCTG
>JAYVDN010000247.1:0-1954 GCA_043749385.1 Polaromonas sp. | reverse complement strand
GTTGCTCCTTTATGCCGCTACGCCGTACACACCAAGCGCCTGGGCAGCTAGTGTGGTGGGCCTGCGAAGGTGCAAGACACGCTGTGGTGTAGATGTTGTGTTTGCACTGGCGCTTGAATACCCGTCATGCCGGAAAGATCGTGTCTGCACTGGCGGTGGAGCGCCTGCCAGGCAAGTAAGATCAGGTCGGTGGTGCACTTAGCGCAGCGGCATCAAGGGGGAGTAGTCGGCCATAGGCCGACACGGAGGACAGCCGCGGAGCTAAGTGCACCGCCGGCCTGATCCCGTACAAAAGCAAGTGCGCACCGGCCTGATCGCGGACAAAACTGAAGCGGCGCTGCCCGGACAAAACTGACGTAGAGCCGCCGACCAGATCCCGCACAAAAGCAAGCGTTAACAATCCCCGCCCCAAATTCTTGCTAGACTCCGCCCCATCGATTGGGAGAACCTTATGCAAGACACACAAACCGCCGTCTACGGCGCTGGCAAACTCACCCCGCAGGCACCACGCAAGCCCGTTAGCCTGCCGCGCCTGCGCGAGATGCGCGAGCGGGGCGAAAAAATCACCATGCTCACCGCCTACGACGCCACCTTTGCCAGCGTGGCCGACGCCGCCGGGGTAGACACCATTTTGGTAGGCGACTCGCTGGGCATGGTGTGCCAAGGCCTGCCCAGCACCACCGGCGTGAGCCTGGAGACCATGCGCTACCACGTCGAGTCTGTGTCGCGCGGCCTGCATAGAACCCAAGGCACAGCCTGGCTGATTGGCGACCTGCCCTTTGGCAGCTACCACGAAAGCCGCGAGCAAGCCCTGCGCAGCGCCAGCGTGCTGATGCAGGCCGGCGCACACATGGTCAAGCTGGAAGGCGGCGGCTGGACCACCGAGACCGTGCGCTTTCTGGTCGAGCGCGGCATCCCAGTGTGCGCCCACCTGGGCCTCACCCCGCAAACCGTGCACGCCTTGGGCGGCTACCGCGTGCAGGGCAAAACCGACGAATCCGCCGCCACCATGAAGCGCCACGCCCACGAACTGCAAGACGCAGGCGCCGCCATGCTGGTGCTAGAGATGGTGCCCCACACACTGGCTGCCACCCTCACAGATGAACTCAAGACCTGCCACACCATCGGCATCGGCGCGGGCGTAGGTTGCGCAGGCCAGGTGCTGGTGCTGCACGACATGCTGGGCATCAACCTGGGCAAGATGCCCAAGTTTGTACGCAACTTCATGGAGGGCACCGGCGACGTCAAAGCCGCCATGCAAGCCTATGTCAACGCCGTCAAGGCTGGCACGTTTCCAGACAATGCACTGCATGCGTGGTGAGCTGCACCAAGGAAATGAGGTAACGCAAAAAACGCAAAAGTAGGTAGAGAAAAACGCAAAAATGGCGAGAAATAAAAACGGTGTTCAACTAAATTTAAGCGTGTTTCCTTAGCGTTTGTCGCCTTACCTTTTTGTACCGATACCCAAGCCTAATCTATGAAAATCTGCCACACCATCGAAGACCTGCGCACCACCTTGCAAGGCAAACGCAGCGCCTTTGTGCCCACCATGGGCAACCTGCACGCAGGCCATATGGCCCTGGTGCAGCGTGCCAACCAGTGCAAAACTGAAGGAACCGCCGACACCACAGTCGCCAGTATCTTCGTCAACCGCCTACAGTTCTTGCCCCACGAAGACTTTGACAAATACCCTCGCACTTGGGACAACGACTGCGCCCAGCTAGAGGCCAACGGCTGCGACGTGCTGTTTGCACCCAACGAGCAGGTGCTGTACCCCGAGCCGCAAACCTTCAAAGTGCACCCCCCCGCCGCGCTGGCCGACATCCTGGAAGGCCATTTCCGCCCCGGCTTCTTTATCGGCGTGTGTACCGTGGTGATGAAGCTATTCCAATGCGTACAGCCCAGCGTGGCCATCTTTGGCAAAAAAGACTACCAACAAAACCTGGTGCTGCGC